>NZ_CAUTOU010000057.1:0-14136 GCF_963539965.1 uncultured Propionibacterium sp. | reverse complement strand
GGGGCCCCCGGGGGGCCGGGGGGGGGGCCCGGCACGGGGGGGGGGGGGCCCCCCCCGGGGGCCCCCCCCGGGCGTTTCCGGGCCGGGTTCAACGCTCGGTGACGCTGCCGCCGGCCTTCTCGATCTTCTCCCTGGCAGAGGCGCTGAACCTGTCGGCGGTGATGTCGAGCCTGACGTCCAGCTCGCCGCCGCCCAGTACCTTGACCGGGCGACCGCCCCGGACGAGACCCGCACCGACGAGATCCTCGACGCCCACGGCGCCGCCGGAGGGGAAGTGCTCGGCGATCCGGGCCACGTTCACGGGCTGGTACGCCACTTTGAACGGGTTCTGGAAGCCGCGCAACTTCGGCATGCGCATGTGCATGGGCATCTGGCCGCCCTCGAAGCTCTCGGGCACGCTCTTGCGCGCGCCCGTGCCCTTGGTGCCGCGGCCTGCGGTCTTGCCGCCCTTGCCGGCCTCACCGCGGCCGACGCGCCTCTTGGTGCGCTTCGCACCGGGTGCAGGACGCAGGTGATGAACCTTGATCGTCATGCTCACTTCACCTCTTCCACGGTGACCAGGTGGCGCGCGGCGCGGATCATGCCCCGGATCTCCGGGCGATCGGGCTGCGTGACGGTGTCACCGATTCGTTTCAGGCCGAGGGCCCGCACGCTCGCGCGGACTGCGGGCTTCTGGGCCACGATCGACTTGGTCTGCGTGATCTTCAGGTCCGCCATCAGGCCGACACCTCCGATTCCCTGCGGGCACGCAGCAGGGCGGCCGGGGCGATGTCCTCGACGGACTTGCCGCGGCGCCTGGCGACCTGTTCGGGCTCCTCGAGCATCCGGAGGGCCTCGACGGTGGCGTGGACCACGTTGATGGCGTTGGCCGAGCCGAGGGACTTGGCCAGCACATCGTGGACGCCGGCGCACTCGAGGACGGCGCGGGCCGAACCGCCGGCGATCACGCCGGTACCGGGAGAGGCCGGGCGCAGCATGACGACGCCGGCGGCCTTCTCGCCCTGCACGGGGTGCGGGATGGTGCGCTGGACCAGCGGTACCCTGAAGAAGTGCTTCTTGGCCTCCTCGACGCCCTTGGCGATGGCCGCGGGCACCTCCTTGGCCTTGCCGTAGCCGACGCCCACGGTGCCCTCGCCGTCGCCCACCACGACGAGCGCGGTGAAGCTGAAGCGGCGGCCGCCCTGGACGACCTTGGACACGCGGTTGATGGCGACGACGCGCTCCAAGTACTCGTCCCTGCGCTCGTTCTGCCTGTCGCGGCTCCGACGGTCGTCACGGCCGCGACGGTCACCGCCCTGGCGGCCGCTGGTGCCGCGCTGGGATGTATTCATCGCTTTTCCTATCCTTCCGTCAGAGATTCAGGCCGGCCTTGCGGGCGCCGTCGGCGACCGCGGCCACTCGACCGTGGTACTGGTTGCCGGCGCGGTCGAAGACGACCTGCTCGATGCCGGCGTCCCTGGCGCGCCGGCCGACGAGTTCACCGACCCTGGCGGCCTTGGCCGTCTTGTCGCCGTCGAGGGCGCGCACGTCCTTCTCCATGGTGGAGGCCGAGACCAGCGTGACGCCGGCGACGTCGTCGACCACCTGCGCCACCATGTGGCGCGCACTGCGGGTGACGACCAGGCGCGGGCGCTCCGGGTAGCCGAAGATCCTCTTGCGCCCGCGCGTCTGGCGGCGCAGCCGGGAGGACGTGCGGGCAGCGAGGTGCTTCCGATGATTGATGTTGACCGCCATGATCACTTACCAGCCTTTCCGACCTTGCGGCGGATGCGCTCGCCGGCGTAACGGACGCCCTTGCCCTTGTAGGGCTCGGGCTTGCGGATCTTGCGGATGTTCGCCGCAACCTCGCCGACGACCTGCTTGTCGATGCCGTGCACCTTGAAGCTCGTGGCCGTGATGACCTCGAAGGTGACCCCTTCGGGGGCGTCGACGACCACCGGGTGCGAGAAGCCGAGCGCGAACTCGAGCTGCTTCGGCCCCTTGGCGACGACGCGGTAGCCGACGCCGACGATCTCCAAGTGCTTCTCGTAGCCCTCGGTGACGCCGATCACCATGTTGTTCACCAGGGTGCGGCTCAGACCGTGCAGCGACTTGCTGACGCGCTCGTCGTCAGGACGCTCGACGATCAGCCGACCCTCGTCGTCCCTGGAGACGGTGATCGGTTCCGGAATGGTCCGCGAGAGCTCGCCCCTCGGGCCCCTCACGGTCACATCCCGCCCGGCCAGAGTCACCTCGACACCGGACGGGACGGTGATGGGGAGCCTGCCGATTCGTGACATCTGTGTTCTCCTAACCTGTCTCGTTCCGGTCACCAGACGTAGGCGAGCACTTCGCCGCCCACGGACTCCTCATGGGCCTGCTTGTCCGTCATCAGGCCCTGAGAGGTCGAGATGATCGCGATGCCCATGCCGCCCAGTACCTTGGGCAGCCGGTTGGACTTCGCGTAGACGCGCAGACCGGGCTTGCTGATGCGGCGCACGCCGGCGATGGAGCGCTTGCGGTCGTCGCCGTACTTGAGCCTGAGGGTGAGCGTCCTGCCCACCTCGCCGGCCTGGGGCTCGGCCACCGTGAAGTCGGAGATGTAGCCCTCCTGCTTCAGGATCGCGGCGATGCCCACCTTGATCTTCGAGCTGGGCATGCTCGTCTCGTCGTGGTACGCCTGGTTGGCGTTGCGCAGACGCGTGAGCATGTCTGCGATCGGGTCGGTCATAGTCATGGCTTGCTAGCCTCTTCCTCACAACGGTTTCCGGACGGCGCCCGGACCTGTTGTGTTCGAGTTCGGGTCCGCCGCGCCGCGGCACCGGGCCGGGCGGGCGGAGGGGCGGCTCGCGCCGCCGCGGGGTCGCCGGATGGGCGCTTGCGCGCTCACCAGGACGACTTGGTCACGCCGGGCAGATCGCCCGCGTGGGCGAGCTCGCGCAGGCAGATGCGGCACAGGCCGAACTTGCGGTAGACGGCCTTCGGCCGTCCGCAGCGCTGGCAGCGGGTGTACGCCCGCACGGCGAACTTCGGCCTGCGCGCCTGCTTGACCTTCAGAGCGGTCTTGGCCATGAGCTGTCACTTCCTCCTGCGGCCGTACTGGGGACCGCTGTTCTTCTTGGTCTTGGGCTCGTCGACCGCCCTGAACGGGAAACCGAGGGCCCTGAGCAGGGCCTTGCCCTCCTCGTCGGTCCCGGCGGTCGTCACGAAGGTGATGTCCATGCCGCGGACGCGATCGATCCTGTCCTGGTCGATCTCGTGGAACATGACCTGCTCGGTCAGCCCGAAGGTGTAGTTCCCGTTGCCGTCGAACTGGTTGCCGCTCAGGCCGCGGAAGTCGCGGATACGGGGCAGGGCCAGCGTCAGCAGGCGGTCGGCGAACTCCCACATGCGGTCGCCCCGGAGCGTGACGTAGGCACCGATGGCCTGGCCCTCGCGCAGGTGGAACTGGGCGATCGACTTGCGGGCCTTGACGACCATGGGCCGCTGGCCGGTGATGGCCGTGAGATCCCTGATCGCTCCGTCGAGCACCTTGGAGTCGTGGGCCGCCTCGCCGACCCCCATGTTCACGACGATCTTGGTCAGACCGGGAACCAGCATCGGGTTGGTGTACTTGAACTCCTCCTGGAGGCTCTTGCGGATCTCCTCGCGGTACCTGGCCTTCAGGCGGGGGGTCTGCGGCGCCGTGGCGCGGGCCACGTCGGCGATCCTGAGGGCGCTGTCGTTGGTGCGGGCCATCAGATCTCCTCCCCCGTCTTGCGGGCGATGCGGACGCCGCGGGTGCCGTCGTACTCGGAACCGTCGGGACGGCGCTTGGTCGCGCTCACCCGCCTGGAGCCGATGCGCGTCACGACGTCCCTGCCGCCGTCCTTGACGAGCAGCTGGACGTTGGAGACGTGGATCGGGGCCTCGCGCGAGATGATCCCGCCCTTGATCTGGCGGCCGGTGGCCGGATCGCCGGTGTCGCGCTGGTGGCGCTTGACGATGTTCACGCCCTGGACCGTCACACGGGCCCTCTCCGGGAAGACGGCGATGATCTCGCCGACCGCCCCCTTGTCCTTACCGGCGATGACCTTGACGCGGTCACCCTTCTTCAACTTCATCTTCGCCATTGTCAGATCACCTCGGGAGCCAGCGAGACGATGCGCATGAAGCGCTTGTCGCGTAGTTCACGGGCCACCGGCCCGAAGATGCGAGTGCCACGGGGCTCGCCCGTGTTGCCGCCCAGGATGACGACCGCGTTCTCGTCGAACTTGATGTAGGAACCATCGGCACGACGGTGCGACTTGACGGTGCGCACGACGACGGCCTTGACGACCTCGCCCTTCTTCACATTGCCACCGGGAATGGCGTCCTTGACGGTGCACACGATGGTGTCACCGAGCCCGGCGTAGCGGCGCTTCGAGCCGCCGAGAACACGGATGCACAAGAGCTCCTTGGCACCGGTGTTGTCGGCGACCTTCAGTCGCGTCTCCTGCTGGATCATTTCTTCTCCTCTGCCCGACCGGTTCCCCGGGTCCGCCCCGAGGCCTCGCCGGACTCGTAGTTGGCCCCTGGATTCTGCCAGGGGCGGCAGCGGCGCCACCGACGCGGATGGCGCCACCGGGTCTCGGTTACTTGGCCTTCTCGATGATGGCGGCCAGGCGCCAGCGCTTGGTGGCGGACAGCGGTCGTGTCTCCATGATGCGCACGCGGTCGCCACGGCCCGCCTCGTTGTTCTCGTCGTGGGCCTTGAAACGGACGGTCTTGGTCATGACCTTGCCGTAGAGGGGATGCTTGACGCGGTCCTCGACGGCGACGACGATCGTCTTGTCCATCCTGTCCGAGACCACCAGGCCCTCGCGGACCTTGCGGGTGTTGCGCTTGACTGTGCTGTTGGTCGACTCGCTCATGCCTCGGCCTCTCCTTCACGATCCGGATCGTCGACGATGCCGAGGTTGCGCTCCTGCAGCACCGTGTAGATGCGGGCGATGTCCTTGCGGACCCCGCGCAGTCGCGCGGTGTTCTCCAGCTGGCCGGTGGCGGCCTGGAAGCGCAGCGCGAACAGCTCCTCCTTCAGCTCCACGACCCTGGCATTGAGATCGGCCCGGGACAGCCCGCGCAGCTCGGCGGCGGTGTTGCTCTGGTTCTTCGCCATGTCAGTTCTCACCTGCTTCGCGCTTGATGACGCGTGCCTTGAAGGGCAGCTTGTGGATGGCCAGGCGGAGGGCCTCGGAGGCGATCTCCTCGGAGACGCCGGACAGCTCGAAGAGCACGCGGCCCGGCTTGACATTGACGACCCAGAACTCGGGGGTGCCCTTGCCGGAGCCCATGCGGGACTCGGCGGGATGCTTGGTCAGCGGGCGATCCGGGTAGACGTCGATCCAGACCTTGCCGCCGCGCCTGATGTAGCGGGTCATGGCGATACGGGCGGCCTCGATCTGGCGGTTCGTCATGTAAGCCGGCTCGAGGGCCTGGATGCCGAACTCGCCGAAGGCCAGCTGGGTACCGCCCCTGGCCATGCCGCGGCGCTTCGGGTGGTGCTGCTTGCGGTACTTGACGCGCTTGGGAATCAACATGGTTTGTCAGGCTCCTGCGTTCTGGGTTTCGGGCGCCTCCGCCGGGGCGCTGGGAGCGGCGCTGCGAGGGGCCTGCTCGCGGGCGGCCTCGGCGCGGCGACGGCCGGAGCGCTCACCGCGTCCGGGACGGCGGTTGCTGCGCTGGCGGCCCGGGGCCGCCTGGCGGGCGGCCTTCTGAGCGGCGCGCTCGGCCCGGGTGCCGGTGACATCGCCCTTGTAGATCCACACCTTGACGCCGATACGGCCGTAGGTCGTACGGGCCTCGTAGAAGCCGTAGTCGATGTCGGCGCGCAGGGTGTGCAGCGGCACGCGACCCTCGCGATAGCCCTCGGCCCGGCTCATCTCGGCGCCGCCGAGACGGCCGGAGCACTTGATGCGGATGCCCTGGGCGCCCATCCGGATGGCGGTCTGCTGGGCCTTGCGCATCGCGCGGCGGAAGGCCACGCGGGCGCCGAGCTGCTCGGCGATGCCCTGGGCCACGAGCTGGGCGTCGGTCTCGGGGTTCTTGACCTCGAGGATGTTCAGCTGGATCTGCTTGCCCGTGAGCCTCTCGAGCTCGCCGCGCACACGCTCGGCCTCGGCCCCGTTGCGGCCGATGACGATGCCCGGACGCGCGGCGTAGAGGAAGATCGTCAGGCGCTCGGAGCGGCGCTCGATCTCCACGGAGGAGACGCCGGCGCGCTCGAGGTTCTTCACGAGCCAGGCGCGGACCCTGTCGTCCTCGCCCACGAGCTCGGCGTACTGCTTCTCGGCGTACCAGCGCGACTTGTGGTCGGTGGTCACACCCAGGCGGAAGCCGCTCGGGTTGATCTTCTGTCCCATGCTCAGGCCTCCTTCCTGGCGGCCGAGCGGGGCTCGACGACCGCGGTGATATGACTGGCGCGCTTCAGGATCCGGCTGGCCGACCCCTTGGCACGGGCGCGGATGCGGCGCATGGTCACGCCCTCGTCCACGAAGATCTGGCTCACGTAGAGGTCGTCGCCGCGAAGGCCCTCGGCCGACTCGGCGTTGGCGACCGCGCTCTGGATCACCTTGCGGACCGGCTCGGCGGCCGCCTGCGGGGCGAAGCGGAGGGTCGCGATGGCCTGGTTGGCGTCCATCCCGCGCACCGTGTCGACGACACGGCGCACCTTGCGGGGGCTCATCCGGACATGACGCGCAACGGCGTACGAGCCAGGGCGATCCCCGAGCAGGGCAAGACGACGGCTGGGCCGTTCGTTGTTATTGCTCATCGAATTCATTCCTTCTGGTCCGCGCCTCAGCGCCGGCGGGCCTTCTTGTCGTCCTTCACATGGCCGCGGAAAGTACGCGTGGGCGCGAACTCGCCGAGCTTGTGCCCGATCATCGCCTCGGTGATGAACACCGGGACGTGCTTGCGCCCGTCGTGCACGGCAATGGTGTGACCGAGCATGTCCGGGGTGACCATGGAGCGGCGCGACCAGGTCTTGATGACGTTCTTGGTGCCGTTCTCGTTCTGCAGGTCGATTTTCTTCTGCAGGTGCTCGTCGACGAACGGGCCCTTCTTCAAGCTGCGAGGCATTGTCTTACTGGCTCCTGAATCAGCGCTTCTTGCCGGACTTGCGGCGACGGACGATCAGTTTGCTGCTGGCCTTGTTCTTGTTGCGGGTGCGGCCCTCCGGCTTGCCCCACGGGCTCACCGGGTGGCGCCCGCCGGAGGTCCGGCCCTCGCCGCCGCCGTGGGGGTGGTCGATCGGGTTCATCACGACGCCGCGCACGCTCGGGCGGATGCCGCGCCAGCGGTTGCGACCGGCCTTGCCCCAGCTGATGTTGGAGTACTCGGCGTTGCCGACCGCGCCGATGGTGGCCCGGCAGCGGACGTCGACCATGCGCATCTCGCCCGAGGGCATGCGCAAGGTGGCGTACCTGCCCTCGCGGGCGACCAGCTGGATCACGGCGCCGGCGCTGCGGCCGAGTTTGGCCCCGCCGCCGGGGCGCAGCTCCACGGCGTGCACCTGGGTGCCGACGGGGATGTTGCGCAGGGGCAGGTTGTTGCCGGGCTTGATGTCGGCATCGGCGCCGGCGACCACCGTCGCGCCCTGGGCCAGACCCAGTGGGGCGATGATGTATCGCTTCTCGCCGTCGGCGTAGTGGAGCAGGGCGATACGGGCGGTGCGGTTGGGGTCGTACTCGAGGTGGGCGACCCTGGCCGGCACGCCGTCCTTGTCGTAGCGCTTGAAGTCCACCAGCCGGTAGGCCTGCTTGTGCCCGCCGCCGATGTGGCGGGTGGTGATGCGCCCGGAGTTGTTGCGGCCGCCGGTCTTCGGCTTCGGGGCGAGCAGCGACTTCTCCGGCCTCGAACGAGTCAGTTCACCGAAGTCGGACACGCTGGAGCCGCGGCGGCCCGGCGTGGTCGGCTTGTACTTACGAATAGCCATGAGGTCTCTTCGTTCCTTGTCTACGCGTCGGCTCCCGGTCACTCGGCCGGAGCATTCCCGAAAATGTCGATGTGGTCGTCGGCCGCCAGCGTCACGATGGCGCGCTTGGTGTCGGCGGTCCTGCCGGTGCCGTAGCGCGTGCGGCGCCTCTTGCCGACGCGGTTCAGGGTGTTGACTGACAGGACCCTGACGCCGAAGACGGCCTCGACGGCCTCGCGGATCTCGATCTTGTTGGCCTTGGGGCTGACCTCGAAGGTGTAGGTGTTCTGATCGATCAGGCCGTAGGTCTTCTCGCTCACCACGGGGGCGAGGATGACGTCGTGCGGATCGTGGATCTTGAAGTCGCTCACTCGGCGTCCTCCTCAACCTCGGCATCGCCGCTGACGGCGACGGCCTTGACGGACTTGCCCCTGGCGGGGCCGGCGATGAAGGCCTCGAGGGCCGGCCTGGTGAACACCACGGCGTCGGCGACGAGCACGTCATAGGCGTTCAGCTGGTCCCAGCTGAGGACGTGGACGCCGACGAGGTTGCGCAGCGAGAGCCAGCTGTTCTCGTCGCCGCGCTCCAGGACGGCCAGGACGCGGCCGTAGCCGCCGAGAGCGGCGAGCAGGGCGGCAGCCGTCCTGGTGCTGGGCCGCTCGGAGGCGACGAAGGAGTTCACCACGTGGAGACGGCCCTCGCGAGCGCGATCGGACAGGGCGCCGCGCAGGGCGGCCGCGATCATCTTCTTGGGCGTGCGCTGCGCATAGCTGCGCGGCACCGGGCCGTGGACGATACCGCCACCGGTCCACTGGGGGGCGCGGGTCGAACCCTGGCGGGCGCGGCCGGTGCCCTTCTGGCGCCACGGCTTCCTGCCCCCGCCGGAGACCTCGGCGCGGGTCTTCGTGGAGTGGGTGCCCCGGCGGGCCGCGGCGAGCTGGGCGGTGACCACCTGGTGCATCAGCGGGATGTTGGCCCGGACGTCGAAGAGCTCGCCGGGCAGCTCGACGGAGCCGACCCTGTCGCCCCTGGCGTCGATGACGTCGACGGTGCTGTTCTCGTTCACTTGGCATCACCCTTCTTGGCGGCGCTGCGTACGACGACGAGACCGCCCTTGTTGCCGGGGACGGCGCCGCGCACGAGGATCAGGCCCTTGTCGGCGTCGATGGCGACGACCGAGAGGTTCTGGACGGTCTTGCGCTCGTTGCCCATGCGGCCGGCCATGCGCAGGCCCTTGAACACGTGACCGGGAGTGGAGCAGGCGCCGATGCCGCCGGGCGAGCGGTGCTTGCGGTGGACGCCGTGGCTGGCGCGCAGACCGGCGAAGCCATGGCGCTTGACGACGCCGGCCGTGCCCTTGCCCTTGGTCACACCGGTGACGTCGACGACGTCCCGGGCGACGAAGGTGTCGGCGCCGAGCTCCTGGCCCAGGGTGTACTCGGCCGCGTCGCTGGTGCGGATCTCCGCGAGATAGCGGCGCGGGGTCACGCCGGCGGCGGCGAACTGGCCGGCGTCGGGCCTGTTGACCGACTTGGCCCTGACGGCGCCGTAACCGAGCTGGACGGCGGAGTAACCGTCCTTGTCAGGCGTGCGGACCCGCGTGACGACGCAGGGGCCGGCCTGGATGACGGTGACCGGCACGAGCCGGTTGTTCTCGTCCCACAACTGGGTCATGCCGAGCTTGGTGCCCAGCACGCCCTTCACTCTGCGATCGGTAGTCATGTTCTGCGGCCTCACGGAAGCTTGATTTCGATGTCGACGCCGGCGGGAAGATCGAGACGCATGAGCGAGTCGACTGTCTTCGGAGTCGGGTCGAGGATGTCGATGAGCCGCTTGTGGGTGCGCATCTCGAAATGCTCGCGGCTGTCCTTGTACTTGTGGGGCGAACGGATGACGCACCACACGTTCTTCTCGGTCGGCAACGGCACTGGGCCGGCGACCTTGGCACCCGTACGGGTGACGGTGTCGACGATCTTGCGCGCCGACGAGTCGATGACCTCGTGGTCATAGGCGCGGAGCCTGATGCGGATCTTCTGTCCCGCCACGGTTGTTCCTCTTCTCGTCCCTGCTGAGCCGGTGCAACCGGCCCGGCCTGGTTGTGACCAGGGAGGATTCACCTTGAAAACTCTTCGTCTTCACCGCTATCCGCCCTTGTCAATGTCATGTCGCACGGTACCCGTGGTCGGGTGTGTCGACCGGCGTTTTTTGAGCGCACGCCATGCGTGCGCTCTTCTGCGGTCGGACGGGCCATGCGGGCCCCGTCACTCACTCGGCTCGGGTTCCCCGCCGCAGGACACCCCCGGACTCCGTCCGGGCGCACCTCACGCTGCGCGGAGCAACTTGTCCATAATCCCATGAATCGGCTGCTCAGGCAAATCATCTCTGCCGTTTCTCTCGCCCGGGCCCCGGCGCGTCAGAGACTCCTGCGCAGCGCCGCGACCCTGGCCAGCGTGGACTCGCGGCCCAGGATCCGGCAGGTCTCGAACAGCGGTGGGCTGACCTTGCGCCCGCTGGTGGCCACGCGCAGCGGGGCGAAGGCCAGGCGCGGCTTGATGCCCAGCTGGTCGACGAGCCTGGCGCGCAGGGCGGCCTGGATCGGGGCCGCCTCGAAGGGCTCGACCGATCCGATGACCTCGGCGGTGGCGTCGAGGATCGCGGCGGCGTCGTCCTTGAGCTGGCCGCGCGCGGCGTCCTCGACGAGGATCGAGTCGTCGGGGGCCGTCAGGAAGGCGATCTGCCCCCAGGCGTCCGAGAGCCTGACCAGACGCGGCTTGATCATGCCGGCGGCGGCGCGGACGACGCCCTCCCAGGCGGGATCGGGATCGGCGCCCCACTGCCCGGTCTCACCGATGAACTCCACCAGGCGATCGCCCAGCGCCTCATCCGTCAGCTCGCGGATGTAGTGGCCGTTGAGCCAGTCGAGCTTCCTGGTGTCGAAGACCGGGCCGACGGTGTTGACCCTGCCCCAGTCGAAGCCCGCGACGAACTGCTCGAAGGTGCCGACCTCCTGGTCGCCGGCCGACGGCGGGTAGGCCAGCAGCTGGAGGAAGTTGCGCAGGGCCTCGGGCAAGTAGCCCTGCTCCTTGAACCACATGAGGCGCGCGGCCGGGTTCTTGCGCTTGGAGATCTTGGAGTGGTCGGGGTTGCGCAGCAGCGGCATGTGCGCGAACTGCGGCATGTCCCAGCCGAGCCACCGGTGGAGCAGGACGTGCTTGGGCGTGGAGCTGATCCACTCCTCGCCCCGGACGACCGTCGTGATGCCCATCTCGTGGTCGTCGACGACGACGGCCAGGTGGTAGGTGGGGAACCCGTCGGCCTTCATGATGACCTGGTCGTCCGGGAACGGGGCCCGCACCTCGCCGCGGATGAGGTCGTGGAAGGTCGTGGGCGCGTCGTCGGGGACGAGCATGCGCACCGTGGGGTCCTCGGTGAAGCCGGGCAGTTCGGCGCGCTCGTCCCTCGTCATGCCGTGGCACAGCCGGTCGTAGCGGGTGTCCTGCCTCCTGGCCGCCTTCTCCTCGCGCATGGCGGCCAGGCGCTCGGTGGAGCACCAGCAGTAGTACGCGTGACCGTCCGCGATGAGCCTGTCGACGACGGGCCGGTAGCGGTCCAGCCGCTCGGACTGCCGGTACGGGGCGAAGGGGCCGCCGGCGACCGGCGACTCGTCGGGGCGCAGGCCCAGCCAGTCGAGGGTCTCGACGATCTGCTGCTCGGAGCCGGCGACCAGGCGGTTGCGGTCGGTGTCCTCGATGCGCAGGACGAACCTGCCGCCGGTCTTCACCGCCCACGCCTTGTCGAAGAGGGCCATGTAGGCGGTGCCGACGTGCGGATCGCCGGTGGGGGACGGGGCGACGCGGGTGCGAGCAGGAGTCGTCATAGTGGCGACAAGTCTAGTGGGGCCCTCGGGCGCCTCCTAGCCGGTGTGGCGCAGGCGCAGCTGGGGGCCCGCCGAACGCACCGGGACGAAGCCGCAGCGCTCCAGGACGGCGACCGACGGGTAGTTGTCGGGGTTCACGTCGGCGAGCACCGTGGCGCAGCCATTGGCGTGGGCCCAGTCCAGGAGGGCGCTCAGCGCCTCGGTCATGTAGCCCTTGCGCCGCTCCCCCGCCGCGAGGCCGTAACCGATCTCGGCCGCCCCGCGCAGGTCCGGCGGGGCGTGGAAGCCGATGTCGCCGACGACCAGGCCGTCGCAGCGGCGCACGATCATGTACATCCCGTAGCCGGGCACCCAGTTGTCGAGCTCGATGGCGGCCCGGGCAAGGCGGGCGGCGCCGCTCGTGTCGGCGTGCGGGTAGCCGGGCGCGCACGGCAGCGGGCACACCCCCGCGGCGAGCTCCTGGGCCCGGGCCGGGTCGACGCCGACCAGGTCCAGCCGCCGGGTGCGCAGCGAGATCGGTTGCCAGGGCTGGGCGCTCATGCCCCCATCCTGACGCACCGGGCCCAGGGGATCCCCAGGCCCCGGGCGGGACGCCCGCAGCGGCGATCATGCCGGACCGGCGGTGGCGGGACGGCTTCCGGGGCGCCGGGACCCGATCCTGCCGGGCCGGCGCAGGTTCTGTCCGTCCGGGGTGATGTCACGGATGCGGTTGAGTCCCAGACGGTCCACCCGGCGCGTGATCGTGCGCACGCAGCAGCGCAGGTCGTACTGATCGGCGAGTTCGCGGGATCCGGCGGGCGGACCATTTGTTGTGCGGCGCCACTGCCCGATCGGCTCGATGGCCCAGTCCGGCAGGCGTGAGGAGCGTTGCGCGGGGGCGCCGGAGCGGTCTTCCAGGTCCTCGGTGCCCTGGTCGCGGTATCGGCTGGTCCATTTCGATCGGCTGGTCCATTTCGACAGGGTCGAGCAGGCGATGCGGAACTCGGCGGCCACGTGAGCGATCGGGCGACCGCGATGAACGACCTCCTCGACGGCTCGGCGGCCCTCAACGGTCAACGGGGCATTACGGTGGGTCAGGGAACGGGTCTCCTCCCAGCAGATGAACGGTTTCAGCACCACCCATCGTGCCGGGCAGAGACCCGTTCCCCACCCCCCAACCCCGACGCCTACAACGTCATGACCCGCAACACCTAGACTGGGCCGGTGAGCACGCCAGCGGACCCCGAGCGCAGCGCCCGAGCCGGGCGGGCGCGCGCCTGGCTGGACGGGCACTGCATCGCGCTGCTGGCGCTCCTGTGCGCCGCCGCGCTGGCCGCCTATGTGACCGTCAGCCTGCTGAAGTACGCCCGGCTGGGCGACGGGATGGACCTGACGATCTTCGACCAGGCCATCCGCTCCCTGGCGCACGGCGGTCCCGGGTGCACGACGATGAAGTCGCCGGGCATGTCGATCTTCGGAGACCACTGGCATCCGATCATCGCGGCTCTGGTGCCGCTCTACTGGGTGCGGGACGACCCGCGCGTGCTGCTCGTCGTGCAGGCGCTCTGCGTCGTGTGGGCCGGCTGGGTGCTGGGACGCCTCGCCCGGCGGCGGGCCGGCGCGGGACCGGCGCTGGCCGTCACGGCCGCCTGGCTGTGCGGGATCGGGGTGCAGTCGACGATCACCTTCGACTTCCACGAGGTCGCCCTCGGGGCGCCGCTGCTGGCCCATGCGCTGAGCGCCTTCTGCCGGGGGCGCTGGAGGCGCTTCTGGGCCCTGGCCGCCGCGCTCATGCTCGTCAAGGAGGACATGTGCTTCCTGGTGGGCGGCCTGGCCATCGCGCTGCTGGTGCGCCGCAGGATCAGGGCCGGTCTGACCCTCGGGGCCTTCGCCGTGGCGTGGACGGTCGTCGCGGTCCTCGTCGTCATCCCCCGCTTCAACCCGAACCACGTCTACCCCTATCTCGGCTCGCTGGGCACCGTCACTGTCCAGGGGATCGCCTCCGAGACCCATCCCGGCTGGTACGGCCCGCTGACGACGCTGGGCACCGCCGGGCTCCTGCTGGCCGCGACCGGTTTCGTCGCCGCCCGCTCGGCGCTCGTCTGGGGCTTCATCGGGCCCCTCGCGGTGCGCGCCGCCTCGAAGAACCCGCAGCACTGGACGGCCGGCTTCCACTACAACCTGCTGCCCATGCTCGTCCTCTGCTTCGCCTTCGTCGACGCCTGGCCCGCCCTCGTGGAGCGGGCCGCCGCGCTGCGCGCCCGGGGCGCGGCCGGAGCCCGGGCCCGGGCCGTGCGGGTCTGGCGAACGCTGGCCCTGCCCGTCATGGTCGCCGACGCGCTCGTGTCGGTCCCCACCGGCTCCGTGC
>NZ_CAUTOU010000056.1:0-14573 GCF_963539965.1 uncultured Propionibacterium sp. | reverse complement strand
GCCGGGGCCACCGCCGTGCTCACCGGCGGAGGCGCCGCGGATCCCCGGGCGCCCACCGGCGGGACGGTCGCGGACGTCACCGCGGCGGCCCGCGAGTCGGACGTCCCGGTCATCGTCTTCGCCGGGCGCCCCTCCGGGGACGCCCGGACGCCGCTCGATCAGGGCGTCGCCGCCCTCGCACCCGTCACGCCCGAGGGCGGCCAGAACCTGCGCGCCGCGGTGGCGGGCTGGGTGCGCGAACAGTCCTGAACCCGGTCTCAGGCCTCGATGCCGAGCATCTCGAACCGGACTCAGGCCTCGATGCCGAGCATCTCGGCGGTCGTCGCCCAAACGCGTTCCGCGAGCCCGCGGTCGCGCGCCCGGGACGTGGTGCGCGAGCGCCTCGTGCCGGCGTAGTAGCCGCCGGGCGCCCAGTCCTCCCCCGGGCTGCCCTCGGCGAGGAAGACGATGCCCTCGGCCGCCTCGGCGGGCTTGGTCATCACCAGCCGGCCCAGGCGGGAGCGGTACCACCAGCCGAGCCCTCTGCCCACGTCGTGCGCGAAACCGCTGGCGACGATGCCGGGGTGGAGGCAGACGGCGTTGACGCCGAGGGGGCCGAAGCGGCGTTGCAGCTGGCGGGTGAAGACGATGTCGAGCAGCTTCGAGTTGGCATAGGCCCGCATGACCCCCCAGCCCCTCTCGAGCTGGAGGTCGTCCAGGTCGAGTCTGGCGATGCGGTGCGCGACGGAGGACGTGGTGACGACCGACGCCTGGCAGGCGGCGAGCCTGTCCATGAGCAGGTTCGTCAGCAGGAAGGGCGCCAAGTAGTTCACCTGCAGGTCCTGTTCGAAACCGTCGAAGGTGACACGGCGGCGGGCCGCGACGGCGCCGGCGTTGTTGACGAGCACGTCGATGCGCTCGTAGCGCTCGTCCAGCTGGCGGGCCAGCTCGCGCACCTCGTCCAAGTGGTTGAAGTCGGCCAGGAAGTAGTCGGCGCCGATCGGACGGGCGACATCGGCGGTGCGCTGGGGGTTGCGCCCGACGATCACCACCTTCTCGCCCCGCGCGGTGAGCTTCCTGGCGGCCTCGGCACCGATGCCGCCGCTCGCCCCGGTGATGATGATCGTTCGTCCGCTCATGGGAACCAAGTCTACGGGCTGGCGGTGCCGCGGGACCGGAACGCCCGAGCGCCTGCACGTGGCAGTGGACAACGGGCGAGCAGCGCCCGCGCTCACTTAACCTTGAGCGCATGGCCACTGCAGCACCTCCCGCCGGCGCCCCCGCGATCCGCTTCGACGCGGTGAGCAAGATCTTCGCCGGCGGCACGGCGGCCGTGCAGGACTTCTCGCTGACGGCGCCGGCCGGGCGCATCACCGTCCTGGTGGGTCTGTCGGGCTGCGGCAAGACGACCCTGCTGCGCATGGTGAACCGGCTCGTCACGCCGACCTCCGGGCGCATCCTCATCGGGGACCGGGACATCTCCGGCGTCGATCCCGTTGCGCTGCGCCGCTCGATCGGTTACGCCATGCAGAACTCCGGCCTGCTGCCCCACCGCCGCGTGATCGACAACATCGCGACCGTGCCCATGCTGCTCGGCCGGTCCAGGCGGCGGGCCCGCGAGGACGCCTACGAGCTGCTCGTGCGCGTCGGCCTCGACGAGTCCCTGGCCATGCGCTACCCGGGCCGGCTCTCGGGCGGCCAGGCCCAGCGCGTCGGCGTCGCCCGCGCACTGGCCGCCGACCCCGACGTGCTGCTCATGGACGAGCCCTTCGGCGCCGTCGATCCGATCGTTCGCGCCGAGCTGCAGGCCGACCTGGTGAGGCTGCAGGCCGACATCTCCAAGACGATCCTGTTCGTCACCCACGACATCGGCGAGGCCTTCGCGCTCGGCGATCAGATCGTCCTGCTGGCGACCGGCGCGCGCATCGCCCAGGCCGGCCCCGCCCGGGAGTTCATCGCCCACCCGGCGAGCGAGTACGTGTCGGACTTCATCGGCCTGGGAGACGGCGCCAGCTCGCTGTCGATCAGCGAGATCAACGGCGCGCGCATCGTCATGGACGCCAACGGCCGGCCGGTCGGGCGCCTCGACGGGCAGGACGGGATCCCCGGGGGCCGCCCATGACCTGGCTGAACAACAACTGGCCGACGATCTGGTCGGCGACCGGCGACCATCTGGCACTGGCGCTGCCGGCGATCGTCCTCGGCTTCCTCGTCTCGATCCCGGTGGCCTGGCTCGCGCACCGCTACCACTGGACCCGCTTCATGCTCGTCACGCTGGGCAGCCTCATCTACGCGATCCCCTCGCTGCCGCTGCTCATCGTCCTGCCGCTCGTCATCGGCACGAGCGTGCGCGACGACCTGAACGTCGTCGCGGCCCTGTCGATCTACGCCTTCGCGCTCATGATCCGCGCCGCGACGGACGCCCTCGACGCCGTGCCCGCCGATGTGACGACCGCCGCGACGGCGATGGGCCACAACGGTCCGCAGCGCTTCCTCAGGGTGGAGCTCCCCCTGTCGGGGCCGGGCCTGCTGGCGGGCCTGCGCGTCGTCGCCGTGAGCACGATCGCCCTCGTCTCGGTCTCGGGCGTCCTCGGGACGAACTCGCTGGGCATGCTCTTCGTCAACGGCTTCCAGCGCGGCATCCTCGCCGAGGTCATGGCCGGACTGGTCGCCACCGTCGTGCTGGCGGTGACCGTCGATCTGCTGCTCGTCGTGCTGGGGCGCCTCCTGCTGCCCTGGGCGCGCGGGGCGGGGGGCCGTCCGTGAACTGGATCGCCCGGGCCCTCGTCTGGATCGCCGACCCCGCGCACGGCTCGGGGCCCGACGGCATCTGGGCGCTGACCGGCCAGCACCTGGCGATCACCGGCTGGGCCACGCTCGTCTCGGTCGTCATCGGAGTGCCGCTCGGCTACTGCATCGGGCACACCGGCAGGGGGCGCCAGCTCGTCGTCGGGCTCACCGGAGCGGCCCGCGCGCTGCCGGCGATCGGCCTGCTGACGCTCGTGGGGCTGCTGGCCGGCGTCGGGCTGGTGGCCCCGCTCGTCGCGCTGACCGTGCTGGCCATGCCCTCGGTGATCGCCGGCGCCTACTCGGGCATCGGGTCCATCGATCCGGTGACGGTCGACGCGGCCCGCGCGGTGGGCATGTCGGAGGGGCAGGTGCTCGTGAAGGTGGAGATCCCGCTCGGCGCGCCCCAGCTCATCGGCGGGGTGCGCAATGCCGTCGTCCAGGTGATCGCGACGGCCACGCTGGCCGCCTACGTGGGCGGCGGCGGCCTGGGCGTCCTCCTCTTCCGCGGCCTCAAGACGCAGGACTACCCGCAGATGCTCGCCTCGGCGATCATCATCGTGGTGCTGGCGATCGGCATCGACATCCTGCTGGGCCTGGCCGCCCGCGTCGTCGAGCGTCTCGTGAGGCCGGCCTAGGGCAGCAGACGGGGCGGTTCAGTCCCACTCGGGGCTGGCGATGATCTCGCCGTGGGGCATGCAGAACCAGCCGTCCGGGTTGGCGCCCCAGCGCTCCCAGCCCTGCGCGGTCTCCTCGATCTGGGCCGGGCCGCAGCCCTGCTCGGCGGCCTGCCGCGCGAAGTTCGAGCGGCGCACGCGCCGGGCCTGGCTACTGGCCCACCAGGTGCGCGCCGCGTCGTCGGCGTAGGTCCACGTGGAGGACCCGGCGCTGATCACGCGCAGCCCGGCCGTGTTCGCCCACGAGAGCAGGCGGCGTCCGGCGTCCGGCTCTCCGCCGTGGGCGCGGGCGCCGATGCTGTAGATCTCGCGCCAGCGCTCCAGCGCCGTACTGGCGGGGAACCAGGTCATGCCCGCGTAGTCGGCGTCGCGCGCCACGACGATGCCGCCGGGCGCGCACAACTGGCCCATGGTCTGCAGCACCGCGACGGGGTCGGCCACGTGCTGGAGCAATTGGTGGGCGTGGACGACGTCGAAGCGGCCCCGCTCCAGCGGCGGGTCGAAGACATCGCCGACGAGGAAGCGCGTGCGCCCGTCCCCTCTCGCCGCGGCGGCCCGGCGGGCCGCCGCGACAGCGGCCAGGGCGAAGTCGACGCCGACCACCCGGCCGGTCGGGCCGACGATCCCGGCCAGGTCGAGACTGATCGACCCGGGGCCGCAGCCCAGGTCGAGGATCCTGTCGCCGGGCTCGACCAGGTCGAGGAAGTAGGCGCAGCTGTTCGCCGCGGTGCGGGTGGCGTGCGAGGCGAGCACGCTCGGATCGTGGCCGTGGCTGTAGTCCAGCGCGGGGTCGTCCGTCCCGGGTCCCCTCACGGCGCTCACCCGTACTCCGCGAGCCCGGCCAGGCGCCGGCCCGCCTCGGCGAGCACCTCGTCGGCGCGGGCGAAGTGGAGACGGACCCAGTTGTTCACCGGGTCGTGGAAGAAGCTCGAGCCGGGCACGGCGGCGACACCGATCTCGTGGATCATCCAGGTGCAGAAGTCCAGGTCGGTCATGCCCGCGAAGCGCGGGTCCTGCAGGAGCCGCGCGATGTCGACCATGACGAAGTAGGTGCCCTGCGGACGGTTGTAGTCCAGGGCCGCGGCATCCAGCCCGGCGCAGAGGATGCCGCGCTTGCGCGTGTACTCGTCCCGCAGCCACGCGTAGTACTCGGGCCCCTGCCGCAGGCCGACGACGGCGGCCTCCTGCAGCGGGGCGGCGGCGCCGACGGTGAGGAAGTCGTGCACCTTGCGGGCGCCCTCGATGACCTCGGCGGGGCCGATGAGGAAGCCGAGGCGCCAGCCGGTCATCGAGTAGGTCTTGGACAGGGAGTTGCAGCAGATGGTGCGCCCGGCCATGCCGGGCAGGGAGGCCATCGTCACGTGCTCGTTGTCGTCGAAGACGATGTGCTCGTAGACCTCGTCGGTGATGACGAAGGCATCGTACCGCCTGGCCAGATCGGCGATGGTCGCCAGCTCGTCGCGGCCGAGGACGCGGCCGGTCGGGTTCGAGGGATTGCAGACGATGATCGCCCTGGCGCCGGCCGCGAAGGCCCGTTCGAGTTCGCCGGGGTCGAAGGTGAAGGACGGCGGGCGCAGCGGGACGAAGACGGCCCGCGCGCCGGACAGCAGGGCGTCGGCGCCGTAGTTCTCGTAGAAGGGGCTGAAGACGATGACCCGGTCGCCGGGGTCGCAGACGGTCATGACAGCGGCCATCATGGCCTCGGTGCCGCCGCAGGTGACGCAGATCTGCGAGTCCGGGTCGACCCGGCGGCCGACGCCCGGACCGTACTTGTCGGCGATGGCCTCCCGGATGTTCTGGGCGCCCCAGGTCGTCGAGTACTGGTGGGGCCCCTCGTGGGCCACCTGCGCCAGGCGGTCCATGACGGCGGGCGGCGGCCGCCAGTCGGGGAACCCCTGGGACAGGTTGATCGAACCGGGCACCGAATCGTTGATCCTGGTCATGCGCCGGATGACCGAGTCGGTGAAGGCGCCGACTCGGCTGCTGAGACTGGGCATGGGCCTCCTTCCGCCACGGGCGAGTCTGCCACTCGTCGGCGCGCACGGCACATCGTCGTGCGCGGTCCGGCGCGGAGCCGCCGCCCAGCGGGGCACCTCGCTCCCGTCATGCCGTTCCGGCCCGTCCCTCACCTCACCCCGATGGTGACATCGCCCCCGGCCGGATCCACCCCGTCGAGGAGACCGGCCGGGATGCGGAACGCCCGACCGGGCGCCATGGGCCAGCAGCGGCCGCTCATCGCGCGGGTGCGGCGCCGCAGGCCCAGCACGTGCTCGCTACGGCCAGAGCGGAGGTGAGCCCGGTCGAGCGGATCCCGGCCGTTATCACATAGCGCTGCGACTCGTCGGCCTCGAGGAGGTAGTCGGCGAGATCGTGGGCCGCACGCAGCCCGGCGTACGCGTCGCTGATCTCCTCCCGTCGGAGCTCGGGGACGATCCTGTGGCACTTCTCCTGGAGGAAGCCGAAGCCGCCCCGCTTAATTGCGGTGTCGGTCCGGTCCTCCATGTCCTCGGCCGTCGGCCCCACCGTGATGTTGCCGAAGATCGTGGGTGAGACGAGCATGCCCTTGCCCATCCTGGAGGGCGCGGCCAGCACGATCCGGTCGGCCACCCTGCACGTCGTCGCGGGCGTCCAGCAGACCCGCCCGGTTCCCGCTCCCCGCCAGGCCACGGGCGATGGCGGACCCTACGACCCCTGCGCCGATGACGACGACGTCGAACACCGATTCGTTCACTCCTCCCCCTCCGCCTCCGCCGGAAGCGCGCCGACGGTCCTCGAATCCCGTTCGGTCCGGTACGGGGCATCGGGCCCCTCGTCCCCGGGACGGCAGGCGGGGTAACGACGGCGCGCGATGGCGCAGGCGACCAGCACCGCCACTGCGGCCGCCGCGAGCTCGCCGGTGATCGTGGGGGCGATCATCCGGGGCGCCACGCCGGCGGTGAACCCGAGATGGTCCCAGCACGGCCATGGCCGAGATCGACCACGCGGTGCTGAGGAAGACCCCCGCCGGTCCATGTCCTTCATCATCTGGAACGTGGGGATGGCGTCGGCCATGGTGACCACGGAACCGCCCGAGGCCACCTCGTTGATCCCGAGCACCCGGCCGAAGGAGGCCAGTGGCCGTCCGCCGACCCTGACGATCAAGTCCATGAGTACGAACGCGCCCATGAGGAACAGGCAGATCTGCGCGACGATCGTCATGCCGTCCATCACGGGGGGCGAGTTCTCAGCCGGCCGGCATGGCCCCCGCTCCGTGAGGAACTCGAAGGAGCCGACGGCGAGAGCGAGCGAGATGATCACCACGAGGAACTTTCCGAGCACGAGGAAACCCTTCGTCATCGCATCGGGAACGCGCCACAGGCCGATCGCGATGAGAACAGCGGCGAGCACGATCGGCACCAGATTGGCGAGCACCATGACGACGGGGAATCCTGCCACCAGGACGCCGGCCGGGACCCCGACGGGAATGGTGACCACGCCCACGAGCACGCCATTGGCGAACTCGGAGCGGTAGCGCGCATCCACGATGCCCAGATCGTGAAGACGACCGTGCACCCCATCATCGCGGCCAGCACGGTCCCGGCGAGAAGACCCGCCTGCTCGTTCTCGGCCATGGCCGCCGCCAAGGGGCACCCCCATGTCATTGACCAGCAGGGTCCCGGCGAACATGGACGGGTCGGCGCCGAGGAAGCGGTGCACCGGGACGATCATCGGCTTCAGCAGCTTCGCCGGCACCGGGGCCAGCGAGGACCGTGCCCACCATCGACAGGGCAAGGGACCCGAAGGTGCTCATGCCCTCCTCCAGCTCGGCCCCCAGCCCGAACCTTGCTCCCCGCCGCCCGGTCGATCGCGCCGATGGCGAGGAAGATCGCCACGATCACGACGAGCGCCCGGTTGACGCTCATGGTTCGGCCGCCAGGCCCGTCTCCACCGCACGCCGCCAGCGGACGCCCCGTCGACAGGGTCATCCCGCTCAGGGAGGCTCCGGCCTTCGGCCTCCACCACGGCGCGGCGAGCCCCGCGAAGGAGGGCACGAACAGGACCCCTCGGAGGATTCGAAGGCGCGGCGAAGCGGGGAGCGCCCGCAGCACAGCACTGCGGCCGCGTCCCACGTGGGACGCGGCCGCAGTGGCCATCGGGAGGACCGTCAGCCGGCGGCGACGACCTCGATGTCGAGGCGCATCTTCACGGCGTCCGTGAGCCGGACCTGGACGGAGTGGTTGCCGAGGCGCTTGATCGGCTTCAACGGCTTGATCGCGCGCTTGTCGAGTGCCGGGCCGCCGGCCCTCTTGACGGCGACGGCGACGTCGGAGCCGGTGACGGCGCCGAACAGCTTGCCGGACACCGAGACATTGGCCGGGACCCGGACGGTCAGGGCCTCGAGCTGCTCGCGCAGCTGCAGTGCGTGCTCGTTGTCGCGGATGACGCGCGCGTTGCGCGCACGCCGGATGCCCTCGATCTGCTTCGCGGTGCCGCGGTTGTAGGCGATCGCATGGCCCTGGGGCAGCAGGTAGTTGCGGCCGTAGCCGTCCCTGACCTCGACGACATCGCCGGCCTCGCCGAGATGCTGGACGGCAGTGGTGAGAATGAGCTTCATGTCAGCGTTTCCCCTTCTCAGCGGCTGCTCGAGGTGTAGGGCAGCAGGGCCATCTCGCGTGCATTCTTGATCGCGATGGCGACCTTGCGCTGGTCCTGGACGGACAGCCCGGTCACGCGGCGGGCGCGGATCTTGCCGCGCTCGGAGATGAACTTGCGCAGCGTGGCGGTGTCCTTGTAGTCGATATTCGCGACGTGGGTCGTCTTGATGGGGGCGACCTTCTTCTTGTTCACAGACTTGCGCTGTGGACCGGCCATTGTGGTGCTCCTTCTGTTGCGCGGGCCCGCCGCTGGGGGCGGCCCCGTGAGCCCGGTGTTCCATCACCGGAATGTGCCTTGATGTTTGATGGGATGTCTGATGTCCCGTGTTCGATGGGACGGCGCTGGGCCCCGGCCTCACCCGGTGGTGGGGCCGGGCCGACGGTCAGAACGGCGGTTCGTCGCTCTGGGCATTGGCCCACGGGTCGTTGACCTGCTGGGACTGGTTGCCGCCCTGCGGAGCCTGGCCCCAGTCCTGCTGACCGCCGGAGGCCTGCTGGGGCCGGTGGCCGGGCTGGGCGCTGCCGGCACCGTACGAGGACTGGGCCCCGGAGCCGCTGTTCTGCTGCCAGCCACCACCCGAGGGGGTGCGCGTCACACGGGCGGTGGCATAGCGCAGCGAGGGGCCGATCTCATCGACCTGCACCTCGAAGACCGTGCGGCGGTTGCCCTCGCGGTCGTCGTAGCTGCGGGCCCGCAGCCGACCCTGCACGACGACGCGCATGCCCTTGGTCAGCGACTCGGCCACGTTCTCCGCGGCCTGACGCCACACCGAGCAGTTGAGGAACATCGCCTCGCCGTCGCGCCACTCGTTGTTCTGACGGTCGAAGGTGCGCGGCGTGGACGCCACCGTGAAATTGGCGACCGCCGCTCCCGAGGGGGTGAAGCGCAACTCGGGATCGGCGGTGAGATTGCCGACGAGTGTGATCTGGGTCTCGCCTGCCATGTGTGCCTTCTCTCTGTCCGTGACTGGTGTGCCTGATCCTTGACGTGCCCGTCCTCGACCGGCGCCCGGATGCGGCTGACGTGAATTCAGTGTGTCCCGGGTCACTGCATGTTCTCCGGTCCCGGCCCCTGAGGGGACCCGGATCAGGCGTCGGTGCGGAGGACCTTGGTGCGAAGAATCTGCTCGTCGATCGACATCAGACGGTCGACCTCGGCGACGGCCGCGGGCTCGGCGGTCACATTGCAGACCACGTAGTGGCCCTCTGTCTTCTTGTCGATCGGGTAGGCCAGATGGCGACGGCCCCAGACGTCGACGTTGTCGACGGTGGCGCCTTCGGCCGCCAGGCGCTGGCCGTACTTGTCGACGATGGGCTGCAGCTGGCGCTCATCGACGTCGGGGCTGATGATGGCCATGATCTCGTACTTGCGCATTGCGAACTCCACCTCCTTCGGTCTCGGCGGCCATGGGAGGGTCCCATGGCAGGAGGGCGAATGCTCGGCCGGGCGCCGGTGCGCACGACCGGGGACCGAGTCTACGCGACGACAGCCGGATTGGCTAAGCCGCCGGCGCACCGTCCCGGAACGGTGCGCCTCATCTCCCGGGGGTGGGCGCCTCGGAGCCGAGGGGGCCGTAGAAGAAGGATGCGGTGGAGCCGCCGTCGGCGAGGATGTCGCTGCCGGTGATGAAGGCCCCCTGCCGTCCGAGGAGCAGCTCGCCGATCGCCGCGATCTCGTCGGGGGTGCCCGCCCGGCCGGCGGGCGACAGGTCCAGCATGCGCCGGTAGCCGGCCCCGCGCTGACCGTTGAGCTCGTCGCGGGCCAGCGGAGTCATGACGATGCCGGGGCTGATCGCGTTCACCCGGGCGCCCCGCTCGCCCCAGCGCACCGCCTCGGCGGCCACCCGCAGCGCATTGGCCCGCTTGGACAGCTGGTAGGCGTGCAGTCCGTCGGTGATCCGGTCCAGGGCCAACAGCGGCAGATCGAGCAGCTCCTCGGCGGGAGTGGTCGCCAGGAGCCGGTCCTCGTCGGGGGTGAGCGCGGGCAGACGGTGCCCCGACTGCGACGAGATCACCACGGCCGCGCCGCCGGGTGCGACGACGGTGCCGAAGACCTCGAGGACGACGGCCGTGCCGTACAGGTCGACCCTGAGGACCTGCTCGGGACTGGTCTGGGAGGCCGACACCCCGGCGGCATGGATCAGGGCCTTGACCTCGCCCCGCGCCCCCGCCGTGTCGGCCAGCTCGGTCACGGACCGCCGCGAGGAGATGTCGACTCGTGCGGCGCTGGCGTCGAAGCCGGCGTCCATGAAGTCCTCGACGGTGCGCTGCGCGTGCCCCGGGTCGAGGTCGGCCAGCACCACGTGCCGTCCGGAACCGACGCGCCGGGCGATGGCCTGGCCGATCAGGCCGGCACCGATGACGACGACGACCTCACTCGTCTTCTCACTCATTTTTCTCCGTCCTTCCGTTGCTGCTGGAGCGTTCCCCACGTTAGGCGCGGCATCCGGACGGGAGGAGGCAGCGGCGCGGGGGGAACCGCCAGTGCCTGTCCGACCGCGCCAAGGCCCTTGTACCCTGAGTCGCATGACGGCGCGCAGCGAGCTCAGCGACTTCCTGGTCGCGCGGCGGAGCAGGCTGGGCCCCTCGCAGGCCGGGCTGCCCGCGACCGGCGGCAGGCGGCGGGTCCCCGGGCTGCGCCGCGAGGAAGTGGCCTCCCTGGCCGGGATCAGCGTCGAGTACTACATCAGGCTGGAGCGGGGCACTCCCGGACGCGTCTCGGAGGAGGTGCTCGACTCCGTGAGCCGAGCCCTCCGGCTCGGCCCGGACGAGCACGACCACCTGGTGCGGCTGGTGCGCGCGGCCTCGCCCCTCGGCACGGACGCCCGGCGCCGGGCAGCGAGCCGGCCGGCGCCGACCGACACGATACGGCCCGCACTCCAACGGATGCTCGATCTGCTGCCCGCGCCCGCCTACGTGCGCAATGCCCGGTTCGACATCCTCGCCAGCAACGTCATGGGGCGCGCGCTCTACCAGCCGGTCTTCGACTCGCCCACCGCCAGCGCCGACGGCCGCCCCAACACCGCGCGCTACGCCTTCCTCGACCCGGGGGCGCCCGGTTTCTTCGTGCACTGCTCGCAGGTCCGCGGCGACATCGTGGCCCATCTCCACTTCGAGGCCGCCAGGTCCCCGTACGACAGGGACCTGAGCGATCTGATCGGACAGCTGTGCACCAGGTCGGAGCCCTTCGGGGCGTTGTGGGCCGAACAGAACGTGCGGCCCCACCGCGCGGGGACGAAGCTCCTGCACCACCCGGTCGTGGGCCGGCTCGCCCTGGACTTCGAGGCGCTCGACGTCGCCGCCGACCAGGGCCTGCGCCTCAACGTCTGCACCGCCGACCCCGGTTCGCCCGCCGACGAGAGCCTCGCGCTGCTGGCCAGCTGGGCGGGGCGGGCCGCCCGTACCGGAGACGGGGGCCGGCCCCCGCGCGCGGGTCCGTGCCACGCGGCCGCCCGCCAGGGCCCACCGGATCAGGACGGAACAACGACACGGCAGGACATGGCATGAAGAAGATCCTCATCATCGGCGCAGCGGGACAGATCGCCCGGGTCGCCACCCGTGAGCTGCTGGCCCGGACCGACAGCCACCTCACCCTGTTCGCCCGCGACACCCACGGGCTGCCCACCACGCCCCGGGAGCGCATCACCCTCGTCCGGGGCGACGCGCTGGACCCCGAGGCGGTCGCGGCGGCCGTACGAGGGCAGGACCTCGTCTACGTGAACCTGTCGGGGCCGCTCGACGAGGCCGCCCGGGTGATCGTCGACGCCATGCGGGCCGAGGGCGTCCGGCGCCTGGTCTTCGTCAGCTCCATGGGCATCTACGACGAGATCCCCGGGGAGCGCTCCGGAGCCGTGCTCGACCCCTACCGGCGCGCCGCCGCCGTGGTGGAGGGCGCGGGGCTCGATCACACGATGATCCGGCCCGCCTGGCTGGACGACTCCGACGAGATCGCCTACGGGACGACCCACCGCCATGAGCCCTTCCGCAACGCGGCCCGCACGGTGTCGCGCCGCAGCGTCGCCGACCTCCTCGTCCGCATCGTCCAGGATGAGCAGCTGGGCATGCGCGACAGCCTCGGGGTCCATCACACCTGAGCACCGCCGCCGTCCGCTGCAGAGCTCGGGACGGCCGGCGGGGGTCCCCCGCCGGGCCCACGAGCCGGGCGAGCCCGTCCGTTCGTGAGACAAGCCTTGCCTTGCACTTCCGTGCGGGATCATTGTGCGCGGCGCCGCTCGGGCCAAGACTCGGACGCCGAGGAGCGCATCCGCATTCCCGCGAACTGCGAAGGAGCATTCATGGACACGTCCCGCCGCGACTCGGCACTCACCAACGAACAGCGCGCCCGGGCCCTCGAGGAGCTGAGCGCCCCCGAGGGTCTTGACATCCTCGTCGTCGGCGGCGGTGTGACGGGGGCGGGCATCGCCCTGGACGCCGCTGCGCGTGGCCTGCGCACCGGCATCGTCGAGATGGGCGACTGGGCCTCCGGCACCTCGAGCTGGTCGTCCAAGCTCGTCCACGGCGGTCTGCGCTACCTCTACCAGCTCGACTTCGCCCTCGTGCACGAGGCGCTGACCGAGCGCGGCCGACTGCTCACCCGCAACGCCCCGCACCTGGTCAAGGCCCAGCCCTTCCTGTGGCCCCTCAAGCACGAGTACGAGCGCGTCTACTCCGCGGTCGGCGTCGGCATGTACGACGCCCTGGCCGTCGCCGGCGCCCACGGGCACCGGACCGTGCCGCTGCAGCAGCACCTGACCCGCAAGGGCACCGCCGCCCTCGCCCCGGCCCTCGACACCGGCAAGCTGGCCGGCGCCATCCGCTTCTACGACGCCCGCGTCGACGACTCGCGCCTGGTCATCGACCTGGTCCGCACGGCCGTCTCCCACGGCGCCGCCGCCGCGAACCGCACCAGGGTCACCGGCTATCTCAAGGACGACCACGGCCACGTCGTCGGCGCCCGGGTCGTCGACCTGGCCACCGGCGCCGAGCACGACATCCGCGCCGCCCAGACCATCAACGCGACCGGCGTGTGGACCGAGCAGACGCAGGACCTGGCCACCTCCGACGGCGGTCTGAAGGTGCTCGCCTCGAAGGGCATCCACATCGTCCTGCCCAAGGAGGCCATCGACGCCGAGACCGGCATCTTCCTGCGCACCGAGAAGTCGGTCCTGTTCATCATCCCGTGGCAGCGCTACTGGGTCATCGGCACCACCGACACCCCGTGGGAGGGCGACGTCGCCAAGCCGGTCGCCACGAGCGCCGACATCGACTACGTGCTCGACCACGCCAACGAGGTGCTGGCCGACAAGATCACCCGCGGGGACATCATCGGCGTCTACGCCGGTCTGCGCCCGCTGCTGCAGCCCCAGCTCAAGCCCGGCTCGGAGGCCTCCTCGGCCAGGATCTCCCGCGAGCACACGGTCAGCCGTGTCGTGCCGGGCCTGACCTCGATCGCCGGCGGCAAACTGACGACTTACCGCGTCATGGCCGCCGACGCCGTCGATTTCGCGCTCGGCGAGGCGGGGGCCCACGCCCACCCGTGCACCACCCAGGACCTGCAGCTCGTCGGCGCCCCCCGGTACCACGAGCTGGCGGCCCGCGCCGGCGACATCGCCCGCGAGCGCGGCTGGACGCTGGCCCGCGTCACGCACCTGCTCGACCGCTACGGCGACGAGACGGCCGACCTGCTGGCCACCATCGACGCCGACCCGGGCCTGGGCGCGCCGCTGGCCGCCGCGCCCGCCTTCCTGCGCGCCGAGGTCGCATGGGCCGTCACCCACGAGGGCGCCGCCCACCTGGACGACATCCTGCTGCGCCGCGTCCGTCTCGACCTCGAGCAGCGCGACCGCGGCCTGGGCGCCGCCGACGAGGTCATCGAGGTCGCCGGCCCGCTGCTGGGCTGGGGCGCCGAGGAGACCGCGTCCGAGAAGCAGGCCTACGCCGAGCGCGTGGCCGAGATCGCCGCGGCCGAGGCCGAGCAGACCGACGAGGCCGCCGTGGCGCACATGACCAGGCCGGTCTGACAGCTCGTCCCGGGGCGGCTCCGCCCCGGGACGTTCGTCCGCCTCAGCGCGACGGACCGGGGACGAGCACCTGGCCGTCCCGGGTCCAGGCCACGAGCCCGCCGGCGAGGGCCGAGGCGTCGAAGCCGCCCCGACGCAGGACGCGCGCGGCCCGCCCCGCGCGGGAGCCGGTGGAGCTGACGACGATGATGGGCCTGTCCGTTTCGGCCAGCGGATCGTCCCCCCAGATGGCGTCGACAGGCGAGGCGGCGAGCGCCCTCGAGTCGGCCAGGCGGGCCCCGGGCATGTGTCCGCGCTCGTACTCACGGCGGCCGCGCACGTCGACGACCACCGCGCCGGACGCCATCAGGTGCAGCGCCGACGCGACGTCGATCTGATCCTCGGCGGCCCCATCGCCGCCGTCCTTCCCGCGAAACCAGGCCATGGCGCGATTCTAGGTTCGTCCGCCCCACGCGCGTCGCCGCCCCGGGCCCTCC
>NZ_CAUTOU010000055.1:0-15110 GCF_963539965.1 uncultured Propionibacterium sp. | reverse complement strand
CCGGAGGCGCCGCCGACCCTCGTCGGCCACGGCGCCTCGGTCGAGGCCGTCCCGGGTCCGAGCAGGCGCCGCCGCGGGCACGAGGTGAGCCGCCGCATCGGCGCCCGCCCCCGCCGCGACGTGCTGCACGACGTCGACGCGGTGCGCCGGGCCACTGCCCGCAACGTCACCGCCTCGAAGGACGGCAAGGTGCACACGACGGCGTTCGTCGAGTGCGACGCCGGTGCCACCGTCGAGCTGGTCGACCATCTGCGCGCCCGGCGCGACTTCGCCGGGCTGCACGTGACGCCGCTGCTCATCTGGTGCAAGGCGGTCTGCCTGGCCATGCGCACGAATCCGATGATCAACGCCAGCTGGCCGAGCGAGCAGGACCGGATCACCGTGCACGAGTCCGTCAACATCGGCTTCGCCGCCGACACCCCGCGCGGCCTGCTGGTCCCGGTGATCCGCGACGCCCAGGACCGCGACCTGAAGGACATGGCCGGCGAGCTGGGGCGCCTGGTGGAGCTGGCCAAGTCCGACCGGTTGCAGCCCACCGACTACAGCGGCGGCACCTTCTCGATCACCAACCTGGGCGGCCTCGGCCTGGACGCCGGGACCCCGATCATCAGCGGCCGGGAGAGCGCGATCCTGGCGATCGGCTCCATCCGGCGCCGCCCGTGGGTGGTCGAGCGCAACGGCGAGGAGCTCATCGAGCCGCGCTGGACCGCGGCGATGTCCCTGTCCTTCGACCACCGGCTCATCGACGGCGTGGAGGCCGCGCGCTTCCTGGCCGACCTGGCCGCACTCATCACCGATCCCGGGCTGGCGATGATGTACTGACCCGGTCCCGTCGGTGCTGGTCCGGCCCGGCCGGTCGACCGGATCCGCCGATCGGCGGATCCGAATGCGGCTGCGGTGCGCCGCCCGCGGATTGTGCACGGGCGGCGCGTCACCCGTGCATTCAGGGACGCCCGGGCCGGGGAATGCCAGCCGGGCCGGCGGGGAGTGCCCCGGTGCGGGCGTGTGTGCAGGGGGGCGGGTGCGCTACTTCCAGAAGGTCGCGATGAAGAAGCTGGCGGCGATGAGGCCCAGGCCGATGAGGAAGTTCCAGTTGCCGAGCACCGCCATGAACGGGAGCGTCGCGCCGGCGATGTAGAAGACGACGAGCCAGATCACGCCGAGCAGGCCGACGGGGACGAAGACATAGGGCACCCAGGCGCGGTCGGCGATGCGGACGGACTGGAGCCTCCTGTTCGAGGCGGCCTTCGCCTCGGACCTGTTCTTCGTCTTCTTCTTGTCGGCGGCCTTCTTGCGGGCCTTGGATTCGGGCACGGTGCGCTGCTCCTCGGGGACGACGGCTTGCTGCGCCGCGATGGAGGCGCAACACGCCAAGCCTAGTGGACGGATCCCAAACCAAGGCCGGACCGCCGGCCGGCAGGGCGTGCAGGCGTCATGAGCGCGGGGTCGCGGGCCGGGGCTTCCCCAAACCGGTTCGCCAGCGGATGGCTGGTCGCGCGCCTTCACCGAGGTGACGCTTCCGGGCAGGGTTCCCGGTGCTGCCTCGGGCGTCAAACGTCACAGACGGTGAAGGCGAAGGACCGGAGCGGGCCGACCGACCCGCTGGCGGCTCTGCTTGAGCAACGACGTGCCGCCGGGGAGATCACGCAGCAGGTCGATCTGGACGTGACGGCGCATGACATCCTGACGCCCGTCATCGTGTTCTTCCTGCTGCACCGCGAATCCGCCGGCTGGGAGAGCGAATCACCCCGGCACCCTGATCCTGCGGTTCTCGTGCGTCTTCTCACGGAAACCGCAGGCTGTCCCCATAGGCCGGGTACGCGCCCCTGCTCACCCTGCGTTTCGCACTCACCCTGCGGTTCTTGTGCATCCTCCCAGACCGCAGGAACACCAGCCGGCCGAGCCCCACTCGACGTCTGACCCTGCGTTTCCTGTGCGTCTTCTCACGAGGAACGCAGGATCAACCACCTGACACGTCATTCCTTGACGAGAGACTGCTTGAACAGGTCGAGCAGGGTCGTCAGAGCGAGTCGATGAGGTCGCGCATCAGCTGTGAGGGCGTGACGCGGCGTTCCCGCGCCACCTCGTCCAGCTTCGCCCGGCGCGCGGCATCGAGGCGAAGAGTGAACGGGCGAGCCCGTGCACCCACACTGACGGGACGTCCGGGAACCGAGGGGCCCAGGTGCTTGCCGGTGTAGCCCTCCTCGGACTCTGCTTCAGCGGCCCACCGCTCGATGTCCTCGTCGGTGAACCGAGTCCCGGTCACGTCGCTGTACTCGCCCATCTGCCTACCTCCTCAAGCCAACCTCGATGAGAACCTTCTTCGTCGCGGGCATGGCATGGAGGACCAGCCAGCCATCGGGCTCGTCCTCCACTGCGATGTACTCCAGCAGCCGCCCGCTGGCATCGGGCCCGACCCCGACCCACTGCACAGGAGGGTGTCACGCGCCCGGGAGCGCAGGGTGCCCTCGAAAGCCTCGACCACGTCCGAGACAGTGACCTCGGGATGCCGATCGGTGGCTCTCGGATGCACTCGTACTCGCACGACCGCTCCCGTCGATTATTTCGTACTCCACAAGTGTAGTACGAAACCTTCGGGGTTATGCCCGGTTCATCGACCACCGCTCGAGGCTCCTTTGCGGCGGCTCGGCGCTCACGGTTGGCCCGGGCTCACACGCGTCAGGCCGTACAGCGAGGACCTGGTGGAGACGGTCGGAGTGTTCCGGCCCCGTCACCCATCAGCAGTACGGGCGACGGGACCGGCCTGGGGGCGGGCGCTCAAGGTCACGAGTGGTCTCGGTGAGCGTGGAGTCATCGGGGCATGCGCAGGCGCCTGCCGCCGGACCCGCCAGGCCCAGACCTGCTGAAGTGAGGACGAGGACATCGTGGCGGGCGAGGGCCGGACGCTGGGCGAGGCGGTCGAGAAGGAGCTCTCTTCAAGCGGCACCTGCTCCGGCGGGGCGCGCTGCCCCCTGCGGCCGGATAGGTGGACGGCCCTGTGCTTGTCGGCGCGGGGCCGGGCCCGCATCCGGCCTAGACTTCGGCACATGTCCCGGATCCTCGTCATCGACAACTACGACTCGTTCGTCTACAACGTCGTCCAGTACCTCGCCCAGCTCGGCGCCGAGGTCGAGGTCTGGCGCAACGACGCCCCGCGGTTCGGGCGGGACGGCTGGCAGGGGGGCTTCGACGGGCTGCTCGTCTCGCCCGGCCCCGGCGCTCCCGAGGACGCCGGCGTCTGCGTCGACGTCATCCGCGCGATCGGCCACGAACTGCCGGTCTTCGGGGTCTGCCTCGGCCTGCAGGCCATGGCCGTCGCCTTCGGCGCCGTCGTCACGCGCGCCCCGCAGCTGCGGCACGGCAAGACGAGCCGGATCGGCCACGACGGCAGGGGCTGCTTCGCGGGCCTGCCGAACCCGCTGACCGTCACCCGCTACCACTCGCTCGCCGTTGACCCGGCCACCGTGCCCGACGAGCTCGAGGTCTCCTCGACGACCGACGACGGCATCATCATGGCGATGCGGCACCGCGCCCTGCCGGTCGAGGCCGTCCAGTTCCACCCCGAGTCGGTGCTGAGCGAGGGCGGCCACCTGATGCTCGCCAACTGGCTGGCCGTCTGCGGGGACGAGCGGGCGCCCGCCCGCGCCGCGGGCCTGGCCCCGCTCATGACGGCCGCCGGGGGCGCCTGAGTCTCGGGGACAGGACCGCCGGAGGCGACCGGGGGCCGCGCAACGCGCGACCCCCGGTACTTGTGCCGACCGGTGATCAGCCGAAGTCCACCTGACGGCCGACCGTGCCCACGAGCGAGGCCCGGTACTCGTCCGAGGCGATGCGCCTCGTGTCGTCCTCGAGGGCGGCCAAGCGCTGCGGCAGGCCGATGCGCTCGGCGGTGGTGACGGCGTCCGGGCGGTCGGTGTACTCGCGCAGACGCGCGATGCCCTCGTTCGCCAGGCGCAGCTCCTCGGCCTGCTTGGCGTCCAGGCGAGCGGCGTACCAGTCGGAGGCCAGCACCGACTCCCGGGCGAACAGCTCGCGGAACTGCGGCGAGTCGAGGGTCCAGCCCTCGGCGGTCCGGCCGTTGGCCATGATCTCGAGCAGGCCCTTCAGCGGCGGGACGGCCTGGGAGATCGTGCCGTCGTCGATGTACAGCTGGGCGACGCGCTGATGGGTGGCGACGATCACGTCGATCGAGTCGGCGTAGATCTGCTCGTCCTGCAGCTCGGGGCGCAGCATCTCATCGGTGAACACCACGTCCGGGTGCAGGAAGATGCGCCCGAAGTAGGTGGTCGCGAGACGGTCGTTCATGCGGTAGCCCAGGCGCGAGGCGCGCACCGTGCGCCCGTTGAACTCGAAGTCCTCGAGCTTGTCGAGGAAGCCCTGCTCGATGAGGGTCCGGGCGTCGCGCTCGGCCGGCTTCATGTGACTGAACAGCTCGGGCACCAGCATCGAGATGTCGTGGTCGACGCGCACGTTCGGGCCGATGCAGCCGGCCGAGCTCAGCCAGCCGTCGTAGCCGGTCAGCACATAGCTGAGCAGTGCCGCATTGAGGTCGACGATCGGTGCCAGCGCGTTGAACGGGCCCTTCGTCAGCGCGCCCTCGGAGCCGGCGCCCGTCGTGGACGGCGACTTGCCGGTCATCGAGCTGATGAACTCCATGAACAGCTCGGGCAGCTCCATGTAGTGCAGCGGGTTGTAGGCGCACAGGGCCGGGATCCTGCCCTCGGGCGGGTTGTTGCGCCGGCCCGCCGCCACCAGGTCGACCGGCAGCGGGGCCGGCTCGTCCATCGGCAGTTTGCGGAAGAGCTTGCTGGCCACGTCGGCCACCGCCGTCATCTCCGGGTTCGCGTCGACCAGGCGCTTCTGCAGGTACCGCGGATTCCTCGAGCGGGTGCCGTCGGCCAGGTGGCGCGGCTCGTCCGAGCAGGTCCAGAAGGCCGGCGACTCGTCGTCGGCCCCGCCGGCGGCGCGGGCTATGAGGTCCTGGACGGGTTCGGTGAACTCGCTGAACGCCTGGACGTCGGTGAGCATCTCGCGGGCCTGCGCCCTGGTGAGCGGCTCGAAGTTGGAGATGAAGGTGTCGTCGTCACTGGACAAGTCGGACTCGGCCTGCTTGTCGTAGCCGCGGTGGATGGCGTCGTCGGGGCGCTGGAAGAGCAGCCTCTCGCAGTTCTCGACGTACTTGCGCGGGGTCCCGTCGGGATCCTCCCACGGCGTCGTGACGGTGCTGGCCGTGATGTCGTCCTCGGACTGCACCTTGACCGCCGGGCTGAAGTCGGGACGCAGGCTGAACAGGCGCCACGAGCCGTCCGGCTCGAAACCGACGCGCAGCATGTTGACGATGACCTTCTCATCGTCCAGCCGCACCATGTTGCCGTGGCGGCCGTTCATGATGCCCACGGTGAAATGCGAACGCCAGTCGGCGCCCCACTCGGGGCGGTAGTAGCGCTTGACGATGAACGCCAGCTCCTTGACGTCCTGGCGGATGCCGTGCAGGAAGGCGTTGTACTCGTCGGTGTAGGCGCGCGAGGGCGTCAGCAGCTTGATGACCGAGCCGAGGCTGCGCTCGTCGCTGAGGACGGGCCGGTGGTCGATGCCGTTCTTGGAGGGGTCGACGAAACGGTCGGAGTAGTCGCCGGCCAGCAGCTCGTCGACTGCGTTCAGGTCGGCCTCGAAGTCGGAGGCGTAGGCGTTGCCGAACTGGAAGGCGTCGGCGATCGACTTGGAGATCTCCGACTTGCCGCCGCCGGAGACGGTGGCCGGCTTGTGGCACTGCGTGGGGTCCTGCGAGATGCCGATCAGGTGCCACTGGGTGGCGTCCATCTCGCGGTGCTTGGCGTGCACGCGGTAGCCGTCGGGGCTCAGGTACTGCTTGTCGGCGAGCAGCTTGATGGACTGCTCGGCGCCGCCCCTGGTCCAGGTGATCCTCTGGTCGCGCATCGAGAAGTGCGCGTGCTCGGGCAGCAGGACGATGCTGGGCCACTTCCTGTCGATGGCGTGCCCCTCGGGCTGCACCTCGAAGCGGTCGGGATTGCGGGCCAGGGCGTCGCCGAGCGTCCACCCGTCGGGGGTGCGGTCGGTGAACTCGACGCCCAGGTTCCACGCCGGGTAGGTGATGGCGCCGCCGGAGTGCTCCTCCTCGGCGCAGCCGAACAGGTTCGCCGAGTACGAGATCTGGGTCTTGACCTCCTTCTTGCAGTAGCCGAAGTAGTTGTCGGCCAGTACGGTGACGATGACGCCGCGCTCGTCGCGGGCGCAGACCTTGAAGGACTTGCCGTCGTTGTAGAGCTCCCCCTCGTCCCTCCAGCACTGGCCGTCGCGGCGCTGGCGCTCGGTGGCGTCCTCCCAGGCCGGCAGGCCCAAGGCCTTCTTCGTGAGGCTGCCGACCAGGTGCGGGGCCAGGATGACGCAGCCGGTCGTGCCGGTCCACGAGACGGGATCGAGCGAGGCGTCGTTCTCGGGCAGGTACGGGTCGCCGCCGTTGCCGAAGATGCCCTCGACGAAGTCGAGATTGGCGACCAGGCCGCCCGGGACGATGAAGCGCACCTCGTAGCTGCGGCGGCGGGTGCGACCGGGCACCGACGGGACGACGACCGGGCGCATGAGGAGCGAGACCCAGCAGCGGGCCGGGGCGGCCATGTTCGCGGTGTACGGCAGCGTCAGCTCGTCGTCGGGGGCCTGCAGGGCCGCATCGAGGATGCGGGCGAAGACGATCTTGTCGACCTCGATCTTGTCCTGGGGGATCGGCAGGCCGCCGGTGGCGATGTGGAAGACGCCGGCGGTGGTGCGCCGGTCGTTCTTCGGATTGTGCAGGATGCCGTTGACGAGCCGGTAGGACTCGATGACGGGGGAGTGGAACTCATCGCCGTCCACGGGCAGCGACAGGCCGCGAGCCAGACCGGGCTCGTCGAGGACGAGGGTGGTGCGCGGCAGCTGCGGCTGCACTCCGGTGTCGGACAGGTAGTCGTCGAGGAAGACCTGGATACGCCTGTCGGGGGCGCTCAGCTGCTGCTTGAGGCGGCGGCTCAACTCGCGCTGGCGGGCGAGGAGGGGCGCGACCATGGCGGTCTCGGCGCTTCCGTCTGCGTTCTCCGGCAGCGGCAGGCCCAGCAGCGACAGGCGGAGGTTGATGGCTGCGTTGATGCGTGAACGGTCCTGTGCGGTCATGGACCCATTCTCGCCCGTTTCGCACCGCACCGACAGCTCCGGGCTGCAGAATGACCGCGAATGTGACACCGGTGAAACGGCCGGTCGCCCGGCGGGGCAGCGGCTGCGGGGGCCGCCGCCCCGCTCGGGACGGGACGGCGACGGGCGGGGGTCAGTTGACGGGGCTCTCGCCCAGGGTCACCCGGACGCTCCTGGTCGTGCCGGACGCCGTGGTCACCACGACGGTGGCGGTGTCGCCGGGCTCCAGGCCCGACATCAGCGTCGACAGGTCGTTCTGGGAGGCGACCGCGGTGCCGTTGACCGAGACGATCTGATCGCCCGTTTCGAGGCCGGCCTGCGCGGCCGGGCCGTCACCGACGACCGAGGAGATCGTCAGGGTGCCGCTGGCGTTCGACTGGACGTTGACGCCCAGATAAGCCTTCGGGCCGATGGCGACGGTGCCCGACTCGTTGCCGGCCTCGATCTGGTCGACGATCTCCATGGCGTGCGCGATCGGGATGGCCCAGCTGCGCAGTGTCGTGGCCGAGGCGCCGTAGCCGTTGTCCTGCTCGCCGGCCGTGGTCATGCCGGTGACCTCGCCCTCCGCGTCGTACAGCGGGCCCCCCGAGTCGCCGGGGACGGCTTGCGAGGAGGTCTCGTAGACGTTGGTCAGGGTCTCCTCACCGTTCTCGGCGAGCTCGGACTCGACAGTGACGGTCGTGGAGGTGTCGGTGATCGAGCCGTCCGCGGCCGACAGATAGCCCTGGCCGTTCGAATTGCCGACGGCGGTGACCCTGTCGCCGACCGAGACCGCGTCGGAGTCGACGGCCACGGTGTCGAGGCCGCTGGCGCCGTTGAGCCTGAGCAGCGCGACGTCGTTGGTGGCGTCGTGGCCGACCATCGTCGCCTCATAGGTCTGGCCGGCAGCGGCGACCTGCACGTAGATCGCGGTGCTCGACTGGACGACGTGGTAGTTGGTCAGCACATAGCCGTCGGAGCTGAGCACCATGCCGGTGCCGGCCGAGGTGGCATCGGTGAGCTGGCTCTCGATGAGAACGACGCCCTTGGACTGGGCGTCGGTCGCATTGGTCTGGTCGCCGGTGGGGGCGCTCGACGTATTGCCGCTGGGCGCCGGGAAGGTGATGCTCGGACGGGAGGACGGGTTGTTCGGCGTCGGGTTCAGCGAGTTCCGGGCCTCGAGGACGCCCAGCGACAGGGCGCCGAGACCGATGACGACGGCCGCCGCGATCCCGGCGGCGCTCTTCGACCTCGACCGGGGTCTCTGCGGCTGCTGGTAGGGCACCCACCGGCCGAACTGGTCGTAGAAGCCCTGGACCCGTGGATCCGGCTGCTGGTACGCGGAGAACTGGCCGTTGGCGTCCCAGTCGGAGCGGCCGGTGAAGTTCTGGGCGTCCGGGCCGGGCCAGGGCTGCCCGGGGCCGCCCCGGCCGTAGGGCGACTGGCCCTGACCGGGCTGCTGGTAGCCGTTCGGGCCCTGGTGGGGGTCCTGCTGGCCGGCCGCGTAGCCGTTCGCGCCGGCGGTCCAGCCCCCCTGGTAGGGGCCCTGCTGGGCGTAGGGACCGGCCGGCGGGCCCCAGGGGTTCTGCTGGGCGCCGGGCGTCGTGTTCTGCGCCTGGCCGGTCCACATCGACGACTGGTCGGGCCGGGGCCACTGGTTCGGGGCGGCGGCCCCCTGGCCGGTCACGTCGGAGAGGGTCCTCTCGGCGGGCGATCCGTCGCCCGCGTCGAAGGCGATCGTCCGCTCGTCGGAGGGGCTGAAGGCGACGGTCTGCTGCTCGTCCGGGCCGAAGGCGACGGTCTCGTCGGTGCCCCGGGAGCCGGGCGCCCCGGTGCCGGCCCCGGCGTCCTGATGGTCCGCCGGCTGCCCGGGCTCGCCCGCCCCGCCGTGCCGAGCACCCGACCAGGGGATGTCGTGGCCGTTGTTCTCGCTCATGCTCGCCTTTCTGCGCCACCGCTGCGCGCTGACCCGCGGGGCCGGTGCTCGCGCGGGCCCAGTCCAGCACGCCGCGACCACCCGGCCCCGAGTCGATTGTGGGCGATCCGTGAGGCGGTGTCCTCGTGTCTCACATCTCGCCCGCTCGTCCCGGTCCCACAGGTGTCCACCCGGAGTCGAACGGAGCAATTTTTCTCCATGAGGCCTCCCTCTGCCAAGTCGGCCGCATCCGCTTCAGGGGGCCGTAGGGGAGGGGCTCGCCCCCGGAACGGGTCCGGTCGGCGCCCCGGTGCCTCCGATCCTTCTGCACGCGGCCCGGGGCGACTAGCATGAGGGATCCTGCGTTCGCGGAGGCCCGAGGCGGTTGCCGGGTGACGTGCGCGACGCTTCAGTTCGCTGCTGACCAGGTGAGACGGAAGAATCGGGGTGGGGCCGGATGGGTGCCTCGGCCTTCGGGCATCTGTCACCGGCCTATCCCGGCCGCGCGCCGTGGGGCACCTCGGAGCGGCTGCGCGCCTGGCAGCGCGCCGCCCTCGGTCTCTACAGCGAATCGGCCCCGCGGGATTTCCTCGCCGTGGCAACTCCCGGCGCCGGCAAGACGACGTTCGCCCTGCGCGTGGCCGTCGAGCTGCTCACTGCCCGCACCGTGCAGCGCATCATCGTCGTGTGCCCCACCGAGCACCTCAAGACCCAGTGGGCCCAGGCCGCCTCCAAGGTCGGTATCCAGCTCGACCCCGGCCTGGGCGGGGCCGGGCGCAGGGGCCGCAGCCGCCAGTACGACGGCGTGGCCGTCACCTACGCCGGCGTCGCGGCCCGCGCCTTCCACTACCGGGCCCGCACCGAGAACTCCAGGACGCTCGTCGTCTTCGACGAGATCCACCACGCCGGCGACTCGCTGAGTTGGGGCGACGCGATCGCCGAGGCCTTCGAGCCCGCCACCAGGCGCCTGGCCCTGACCGGTACGCCCTTCCGCAGCGACGAGACGCCGATACCGTTCGTCCGCTACGACCGCTTCGACGACGGCTCGCTGCGCTCGCACGCCGATTACACCTACGGCTACGCGCAGGCGCTGCGCGATCAGGTCGTCCGCCCGGTCGTCTTCATGGCCTACGGCGGCCGGATGCGCTGGCGCACCAGGATGGGCGACGAGGTCGAGGCCGACCTGGCGGCGCCGCTGACGAAGGACGTCACCGCCTCGGCCTGGCGCACCGCGCTCGACCCGAGGGGCGAGTGGATGAGCTCGGTGCTGCGCGCCGCCGACACCCGCCTGAGCCAGGTGCGCACGCACATGCCCGACGCCGGCGGCCTGGTCATCGCCGCCGACCAGGAACTGGCCCGCGCCTACCAGGGGATCCTCCACCGGATCACCGGTGAACTGCCGGCGCTGGTCGTCTCGGACGATGCGAGCTCGGGCGACCGCATCTCCGGGTTCGCCGGGTCCGACGAGCGCTGGATGGTCGCCGTGCGGATGGTCTCCGAGGGCGTCGACGTGCCGCGCCTGGCCGTGGGCGTCTACGCGACGAGCACCTCGACTCCGCTGTTCTTCGCCCAGGCGGTCGGACGGTTCGTCCGCACCCGTCGCAAGGGCGAGCTGGCCACCGTCTTCCTGCCGACCGTGCCGATCATCCTGTCGCACGCCGCCCTGCTGGAGCGCGAGCGCGACCACGTCATCGGCAGGTCCAGGGGCGAGGAGGAGGACCTGTGGTCGCCCTCCGAGGCGCTCATCGCCGAGGCCAACCGCGCCGAGCGGGCCGGCGGCGAGCCGCTGGGCGGTTTCGAGGCGCTCGAGGCGCACGCCGACTTCGACCACGTGCTGTTCGACTCGCAGGCCTACGGGCCGCCCGCCGGCGTCACCAGCCAGGACGAGGCCGACTACCTCGGCCTGCCGGGCCTGCTCGAGCCCGATCAGGTGAGCACGCTGCTGCGCGAGCGCCAGCGCCGCCAGATGCGCCGTCATGAGAAGGCCGACCGCAAGGCGAAGGTGCCGCCGCAGGTGAGCCTGCACAAGGCGCTCGAGGCCTCCCGCAAGGAGCTGAACTCGCTCGTCTCCCAGTACGCCCGCACCGTCGGGGTCCCGCACTCGCACGTGCACGCCGCGCTGCGCCGTCACTGCGGCGGCCCGCCCCTGGCCCGGTGCACCACTGAGCAGATCGCCGAGCGCACCGGTACGCTGCGCGAGTGGTTCCTGCACCCCGAGCTGCGGCCGCGCTGAGCGTCCGGTCCGGCCCCGGGCGGTTCGGTGGGCTCCTGCCGGGGACGAGCGGGGCTCGGCCGCGACGACCGGATGCCGTTCGGGGCGCGGGCCGCGGGTAGCCTCGGAGAGGCCCTGCACGGGCAGCCCCGATCAATGGGAGGAGTCCCGCGATGTTCAAGTTCCTGCGCCGGCTCATCGGCACCGTCATCGTGCTGGCCGTTGTCGCCGCCGCGGGCGGCTTCGCCTGGGTGCGCATCGTCTCGCGCGACCGCCTCTACGACGCGGCCGACGCGCCCTACCGGGACGTCGCCCTCGTGCTGGGGGCGGGCCTGTCGTCCGACGGGACGCCCTCGCCCTACCTGTCGGGGCGTCTGGACGAGGCCGTCGCGCTGTACGAGGCCGGCTCGGTGAACGTCGTCCTGGTCAGCGGCGACAACCGCACGACCTCCTACTCCGAGCCGGACGCGATGGTCGCCTACCTCGTCGAGCACGGCATCCCGAGCGAGGACGTCGTCGCCGACTACGCCGGGCTCGACACCTACGACTCCTGTTACCGGGCGCGCAACATCTTCGGCGTCACCTCGGTGACCGTGATCGGCCAGAGCTACCACATCGCCCGCGCGGTCGCGACCTGCCGGATGCTCGGCCTGGACGCCATCGGAGTCGGCAACGAGCAGCCTCACGAGACGAGCACCTGGCGCTGGGGCGTCGTCCGCGAGTTCGGCTCGAACATCAAACTCGTCGCCGACCTGGTCAGGAGCCGCCAGGCCACCATCATGGGGTCCAGGGAGACGTCCGTCACCGAGGCCCTGGCCCGGCACGGGCGCTAGGCCCCGGTCCCCTCGACGCCCGGCCCCGGCGGGGCCTGGACGCCGGCGCCGGTCCGAGATCGGCGCTGCGGTGCGAGGGCCTGCGATGTGCGGGGCCGGTGCTGGGGCTGCCGTTCTCGGACGGCCCTCCGCGGTCCTCGCCCCTGACGGCCCCGCGCCCGGCCCGCGGCAAGACGGTTGCAAGGAGCGGCTGGTCCCGGCGCCCGTGAGAGAATGAGACCCATGTCGTCCCTGTCGTCCCAGCTGGCCGCCCGCGTCGAGGCCGTCGCCGGCGTCGATCCCGAGCTGCGTCCCGCCACCAGGCCCCAGTTCGGGCACTTCCAGTCGAATGTCGCCCTGCGCCTGGCCAGGACCGAGGGGCGCCCGCCGCGCGAGGTCGCGGCGGGCATCATCGCCGGGCTCGATGTCGCCGACCTGTGCGAGCCCCCCGAGCTGGCCGGCCCCGGCTTCATCAACTTCCGCCTGCGCTCCGACGCGCTGGCCGGAGCGGTCAACGACCAGCTCGCCGACGAGCACGCGGGCGTCGTCCAGGCCGAGAGGCCCCAGCGCGTCGTCGTCGACTACTCGGCGCCGAACGCCGCCAAGCAGATGCACGTCGGCCACCTGCGCTCGACGATCATCGGCGACTGCTTCAACCGCGTCCTGACGGCCAAGGGCCACACGGTCGTCCCGCAGAACCACATCGGCGACTGGGGCCGTCAGTTCGGCATGCTCATCGAGCAGGCGCTCGACGAGGGCCTCGACCTCGACGGCCTCGACCTGGCCGGGGCCGAGGAGCTCTACAGGCGCGCCAACGACCACATCAGGACCGACGAGGCCTTCGCCGCCCGCTCGCGCGACCGGGTCGTCGCCCTCCAGGCGGGCGACGGGCCCACCCGCCAGATGTGGGGCGAGCTCGTCGGGCTGTCGAAGAACGGCTTCAATCGCACCTACGCGCGCATGAACGTGCGCCTCACCGACGCCGACTACGCCGGCGAGTCGATCTACAACGACATGCTCCCGCAGATCTGCGAGGACCTCGAGGGCCGTGGCATCGCCGTGCACGACCAGGGGGCGCTGGTCGTCTTCGTCGACGGCTTCGAGGCCCCCGCCATCCTGCGCAACTCGCGGGGCGGCTACGGCTACGACGTCACCGACGTGGCCGCCGTGCGCTACCGGGTGGACGAGCTGCGCGCCGACCGCCTCATCTACGTCGTCGGCTCCGAGCAGACCTACCACTTCAACCTGATCCTCGCGCTGGCCCGCAGGGCCGGCTACCTGCCCGAGCGGGTCGAGGCCCGCCACGTCGGCTACGGCATGGTGCTCGGGCCCGACGGCAAGAAGTTCTCCACCCGCGAGGGCACGGCCGTGCACCTCGACGACCTGCTGGACGAGGCCGAGGAGCACGCGGCCCCCGAGATCGCCCTGGCCGCCATCAAGTACGCCGACCTGTCGAACTCGCTGCAGAAGGACTACGTCTTCGACCCCGAGCGCATGACGGCCACCACCGGCGACACCGGCCCGTACCTGCAGTACGCCCACGCCCGCGTCTGCCAGATCCTGCGCCGGGCCGGGGCCGAGGGCCGCCCGGTCGGCCCGGTCGGCGTCATCGACGAGCCCGCCGAGCAGGAGCTGGCCCTGTGGCTGACCCGCTTCGGCGAGACCGTCGACGAGGTCGCCGCCGAACTGGCCCCGCACAGGCTGTGCACCTACCTGTTCGAGCTGGCCACCAGGTACTCGGCCTTCTACGAGAGCTGCCCCGTGCTGAGGAGCGAGGGCGGGGTCGCCACCTCCCGCCTGGGGCTGTGCGCCGCCACCCGCCAGGTGCTGGCGGCCGGCCTCGGTCTGCTCGGCATGACCGCTCCGGAGCGCATGTGAGCGATGTGCGGGCCGCGCCCCGGGACGGCGCCGACGAGGCGGGGGACCGGCTGATCGAGCACCTGCGGCGGGCGCTGCCGACGGGCAGGCTCGGCGTCGCCTACTCGGGCGGCGTCGACTCGGCGCTGCTGAGCGCGGCCGCGGTGCGCGCCCTCGGTCTCCGGCGGGTCGTGGCTCTGCTGGCCGTCTCGGACTCGCTGGCCGCGCGCGAGCGCAGGACGGCCCATGCCACCGCCGAGTCCATCGGCGTGTCCCTGGTCGAGATCGTCACTCACGAGGGCGAGGTCGCCGGCTACGCGGGCAACGGCGCCGACCGCTGCTTCTTCTGCAAGAACGAGCTGTTCACCGTCATCGACGAGCAGATCGCCGGCGAGCACCGGCTGGCGGCCGTCGCCTACGGCGAGAACGCCGACGACGGGCTGCGCCCGGACCGTCCTGGCGCCAGGGCCGCCACGAACCACCGGGTGCTGCGCCCGCTGGCCGAGGTCGGCCTCACCAAGGCGCAGGTGCGCGCGCTGACCCGGGCCTGGGGCGTCCCGGTGGCCGACAAGCCCGCCGCGCCCTGCCTGGCAAGCCGTATCCCCCACGGCCAGCGGGTGACCGCCGAGAAGCTGCACCAGATCGATGCGGCCGAGGACGTCGTGCTGGCCGAGGGCTTCGGCGATGTGCGCGTGCGCCACCACGGCCCGGTCGCACGCATCGAGGTGCCCGCCGACGAGCTGGGGCGCCTGGCGGACGCCGGACTGCGCGGGCGCATCATCGACGGCGTGCGGGCCGCGGGTTTCCGTTTCGTGATGCTCGACCTGGCGGGCATTCAGTCGGGTGCGTTCACCCTGCCGCTGGTGACCGTGGAGCACTATGACTGAGCACGTCACCCCCGGACGGCTCGACGGCGTCGCCGATCTCGACGCCGCCCGCGCCGACCGCCGGGGCATCCCCGAGGCCGTCTACGGCCCCGGCAAGTCGGTCGACCAGCTGGTCGCCATCGCCACGGCGCTGCGCGAGCGCGACGACGGCCGGGTGGCCCTGTTCACCCGCATGGACGCCCCGCGCGCCGCGGCCGTCGTCGGGGCGCTGCCCGGCGCCCGCTGGGACGAGCAGTCCGGCCTGCTCGCATGGCCCGGTGCCGCGC
>NZ_CAUTOU010000054.1:0-15501 GCF_963539965.1 uncultured Propionibacterium sp. | reverse complement strand
GTTGCGGCGGTTCTTCTTGGTGATGTAGTTGCGCTCCTTGCACTCGGTGCAGGCAAGCGTGATCTTGGGGCGGACGTCCCCGGACTTCTTGGCCATGATCGAACCCCTCGTCTTGCCGGTGCTCGCAGGAGCACGTCTCGTTCGAGGCGCCCGCAGGCGCCCCGCCCATGTCGAGGCCACCCGCCGGCGTCTGCGCCGTCTCGCACGAAAGCCGTGGCGCACAAGCGCCACGACCCGGTAGCGGGAGCGGGACTCGAACCCGCGACACAGCGATTATGAGCCGCTTGCTCTACCGCCTGAGCTATCCCGCCCCTGCGGCCCGGGTCCCCGGCCCGCAGGCAGCCGCGGCAGTCGCCGGGATCACGCGGTGTGCGATCCCCGCCGCAGCGGAGCCCCCATGCGGAATCGAACCGCAGACCTTCTCCTTACCATGGAGACGCTCTACCGGCTGAGCTATAGGGGCCAGCCGAGGAAGAAGATTACCGGACGAGGACCCCGGTTCTCAAATCGCCCCGATCCGGCGCGGACGCAGGGCTCCGGGGAGCGGCAAGGCCCCTTCAGCGGGTTCGAGCGGGCGAATGGCTAGGATCATCAGGCAACCCCGGGTGGAGCTCCATTCCATGGGGTCCCGCCGCCCCCGCCCCCATCGCAGAGGAGCCCCTGTCATGAAGCACCGCATCCTCGTAGGCGGCGTCGGCTGCCTGGCCGTCCTGGTGACCCTGTTCCTGGTGCTCATGGCCGTCATCATCGGCGCCATCGCCGGGGCCTCCTCGCCGAGGAAGCGCGAACCCCCGCCGAGCCCGCCCGCCCCGACGACCCCTCAGCGCGACGACTCCGTCGCCACCCCGGAGTCCGTCGACCGGGCGATCGGCCGGACGCTCACCGCCGACCCCTCCTTCCAGCTGATGCGCATCGTCGTGAGCTGGAACGGCATCGGGGTCGAGGGCCTGAGCGGGACCAGGGCCGTCCGCTACTTCTACGGACCGGACCTCAGCGCCCCGACGAGCGGGGAGACCAGCGAGGAGCAGCTGATCGGGCTGAGCCGGGACAGCATCGATCTCAACCGGCTGCAGTCGCTCTGGCTGGGGGCCCGGTGCGACGACGGCATCCCGCAGGTCCACGTCACGGCGACGGCCGGCAGCCCGATCGCGTACTCGGTCCTGTGCCCGGTCGACCCCGCCCACCCCGATGATGGCGGCTACGCGCTCACCGACGCCTGGCTCGAGGCCCCGGGGACCGGGGGCGGGGAGCTGACGCTGTGGGACGGGTTCTCCTCGTCCGAATCCGTCACGGAGGCGATCGACGAGACGCTGCCGGCCCTCACCGGCAACGCCTCCCTGTCGCGGATCGCCATCCGCCAGGACCAGGAGGACCCGGGCGAGGAGTCGATCCAGGTCCTCCAGCAGATCTCGACCAGATCGGGGCAGGCGGCGTCGGCCACGCACCTCCAGGCGCGCGGGGCGGCGATCCCCGCAGTGCTCGCCAGTGACGTCGTGGACGCCGAACCGGTCGCCCCGATCGGGCAGTTCGGCTGGAACGACGTCGATCCGCAGGTGCTCGAGCAGATCGCCGAGGCGTGCCGCGGAGACCCGGACGTCGGCCTCTACCAGGGCCTTCAGGTGCGCTGGTCGGAGGACTACTGGCAGGTCGTCGTCACGACCGACTCGGCCCCGGTGCGCACCTACGCGCTCGACGGGACGTTCCTCGGCTGACCGGCCCCGACACGATGAACGGACCCGCCCGGTTCCAGACGGACCCGTTCCGCGCTCGGGGCCGCCGGCCGCGGTCCTCAACCGCGGATCAGCCAGTCCCAGGCCGACAGGCCAGCAGTGGCGCCGGCGCCCGAGGCGATGACGATCTGCTTGTAGGGCGCATTCGTGCAGTCGCCGGCGGCGAAGACGCCGGGCATGCTGGTGGCGCCGCCGGCGTCGATGACGATCTGGCCGCGGCCGTCGAGCTCGACCGAGCCGTCCAGCCATCCGGTGTTCGGCACCAAGCCGATCTGGACGAAGACGCCGTCGAGCTCGAGCCGGGTGCTCTCGCCGCCGGCGCGGTCCTGGTAGCGGATCGCCCGCACGCGGGCGCCGTCGCCGATCACCTCCTGAACCGCGGCATTCGTGACGACCTCGATGTTCGGGGCCCCGCCCATGCGCTGCAGCAGGATCTCGTCGGCCCCGCACTCGGGCATGAACTCGATGACGGTGACGCGCCTGACGACACCGGCCAGGTCGAGCGCCGCCTCGGCGCCGGAGTTGCCGCCGCCTATGACGGCCACGTCCTTGCCCTTGAAGAGCGGGCCGTCGCAGTGGGGGCAGTAGGTGACGCCCCTGTTGCGGTACTCCGACTCGCCGGGCACGCCCATCCGGCGCCAGCCTGCGCCGGTGGCCAGGACGACCGTCCGGGCCCGCAGGGCCGCGTCGGGGCCCACTTGGACCGTGATGGTGCCGTCGCCGGCCGGGGCGAGGCCGGTCGCGGTACGGCCGTCGATGATGTCGATGTCGTCGTACTCGCTCGCGTGGACGCGCAGGTCGCGGGCCAGTTCCGGCCCCTCGGTGCGCGGTACGGAGATGAGGTTCTCGATGGCCATGGTGTCGTTGACCTGGCCTCCGAAGCGGTCGCCGATGATGCCGGTACGGATGCCCTTGCGGGCCAGGTAGACGGCCGCCGAGACGCCGGCCGGGCCCTGCCCGATGACGAGCGCCTGGTAGGGCGCCCGGTCGTCGAGGCCGGCGGCGGCCGCCACGCCGGCCGCGGGGTCGAGTGCGGCGATGATCCGGGCGATCTCCATGCGGCCCTGTCCGAAGAGTTCCCCGTTCAGGTGGACGGTCGGGGTGGCCAGGATGTTCCGCGCCTCGACCTCGTCGCGGAACAGGGAGCCGTCGACGACGGTGTGGTGGATCCTCGGGTTGACGACCGCCATGGTGTTGATGGCTTGGACGACGGTCGGGCAGTTCTGACAGGTCAGCGAGATGTAGGTGGTGAACTCCTGCTCGGTCCGGACCGCCTCGACGGCCTCGACGGCCGTCTCGTCCAGCTTGACGGGGTTGCCGCCGACCTGGAGCAGGGCCAGGGCGAACGAGGTGAACTCGTGGCCCAGCGGCAGCGCCGAGAAGGTGATCCGGATCCCGGTCCCCGGCGAGGTGAGGGAGAAGGACGGTCTGCGGTCGTGGGCGGTGTCGTCGCGCCGGACACTGATGCGCTCGGACAGGGCGACGACCTGCCCGAGCATGTCGTCGATCCGGTCCGACTGCTCACGGCCGTCGAGGCTGACGACGAGCTCGACGGGCCGGGTGATGCGGTCCATCAATGCGCGCAGCTGGGCGATGATCCTCTCGTCGAGAACCGCCATGGTCGTGCCTCCCGGTCGTCGGTTGTTCCGCGGGTCAGATCTTGCCGACGAGGTCGAGGCCCGGGGCCAGGGCGTCTCCGGTCTCGTCCCAGTGGGCGGGGCAGACCCGGTCGGGGTGCTGGCGGACGTACTGGGCGGCACGGACCCTGCGCAGCAACTCGGAGGCGTCGCGGGCGATGCCGTCGGCGCTGACCTCCATGAGCTGGATGACGCCGTCGGGGTCGATGAGGAAAGTGCCGCGGTGGGCCAGACCCTCGCCCTCGCGAAGCACCTGGAAGTTGGCGGCCAGCTGGGCGGAGGGGTCGCCGAGCATGTAGTACTGCGCCTTCCCGACCTGGTCGGAGCCGGCGTGCCAGGCGGCGTGGACGAAGTGGGTGTCGGTGGAGGCTGCGTAGATCTCGACGCCGAGGGAGGTGAACTCGTCGTAGTGGTCGGCCAGGTCGCCGAGCTCGGTGGGGCAGACGAAGGAGAAGTCCGCCGGGTAGAAGAAGACCACGGCCCACCGGCCCCGCAGGTCCTCGTCGGTGATCTGGACGAAGTCGCCCTGGTGAAAGGCGGTGGCCCTGAAGGGAAGGAGCTGGGTTCCTACGAGCGACACTGCGTGTACCTCCTGGTCGTTGGATGCCGGTCACCTGGTGAAACCAGGAGGTCCGCAACGTTGTTCCCCAGGGCGGCGTCATTCGCCCGGGCGCATCCACCGGCCTCTCCCAGCAGGGAGGATCTCCTTGTCACAAGCGATTTTTACGAGCATCCGCCAACTGCGAACAGTCTTCCCGGCGGGCTGTCCCCCGGGGGCGGGAGCCGGCGCCCTGTGAGCGTCCTCATCAAGGCCACCGCCGAAGCTGTCCCCCGGGGGCGGGGGCCGGCGGCTCGAGAACGGGACCGGCCCCGCACCGGCGTCCGGTCCGCAGCGGCACCAGGAGCCCGGCGAACGGGGCGGAGCCCTCCGCGGGATCTCTCCTGCCGGGCCCGTCCGGGGCGCGGCGGCTCCGAGGACGCAGAGGAGCCCCGCATCCATCCGATGCGGGGCTCCTCGTCCCGCGAGGCCTCGGCCCCGTGGTGGTGGCAGGTGAAGGATTCGAACCTTCGTAGGCATCGCCGACGGTTTTACAGACCGCTCCCATTGGCCGCTCGGGCAACCTGCCGTGCGTCGAATGATTTTACCAATCCTTCATCCGGAGGGGAAATTCGGCTGGAGCGGCACCTCCTCAGGGCCCGTCGCTCCTGCGGCGGTGCTCCTTGACGAGGCCCACGGGTCTCGGCCTGGCCAGCACGAGGACGCAGCCCACGACGGTGACCAGGATGCTGAGGACCGCCCAGCTCCACATGAGGACCGAGTCGCGCAGATCATCGATGATCAGGCTCGAGCTCTCGACCAGGCCGTAGACGAGCTGCACCGCCCCGTCGACGACGAGCAGGACGGCGCCGACCCGGGGCGTGCCGCGGCTTCGGACGAGTCCGATGACCGCCAGTACGAGCAGGACGGCGCCGACCGGCACCGCGGCGATGGCCAGCAGCAGGATGCCCGCGTAGGCGGCCTCGGACGTGGCGCCCTCGGTCGAGCGCAGCACGGGGGGGACGACCACCAGGACGAGCAGCAGGAGGCCCGCACCGATGGCGGCGGCGAGGGCGGCACGGCTGCGCCGGGGCTCGGTGTCGAGCCTGACCGGTCTGGTGACGGCCTTCCTGGCGGAGCGCCCCGCGCGAGGGCTCATTCGGCCCCGGCGACGCTCTGCCCGGCGCGCGGGGCGGGCCCGCTCGGGTACTTCGGCTGGACGGCGCGCGGGGTGCCGGAGCCGTCGGCGGTACGACGGCAGACGAAGACGATGCCCAGGACGATCGCCGCGTACATGACGACGGCGGCCACGAGCGTGCCGGCACTGACGGGGCGCAGGGTACGGGCGGTCGACTGGACGACGACGACGTCGGCGGCGGCCGCGACGATGAAGAGGGCGTCGCCGATGCGGACCGACCTGCCGTCGCGGAACAGACCGATGGCGGCGAGGATGACCAGGACGGCCGAGGCGATCACCGAGGGGAAGGCCAGGAAGGGCGCGTTGACCGGGGACAGCAGACCCCATCCCAGGCCCAGGCCGATCACGATGGCCAGGGCGGCGGCCAGCAGAGTGGTGCCGGAGCAGAAGGACGGGACCCTCGCGGTCGCCCCCGCCCCGGGGGAAGCAGTTCTCGTCATGTCCCCAGTTTGTCAGATCGTGCCCATCGCCCCCGCGCGCACCCCGTTGGCGGACCGGTCCGCCCCGGTAGTCTGACCCCCGTGCTGACCCTCGCCACCTACAACGTCAACGGCATCCGCGCCGCCCGGCGCCGCGGCCTGAGCGCGTGGATCCGGCGCCGCTCCCCCGACGTGATCTGCCTGCAGGAGACGCGCTGCCCGGCCGACCGGCTGCCGTCGGGGATCTTCGAGGGCTACCGCGGCGCCTACTGCCCGGGCGTGCTCGCCGGCCGCAACGGCGTGGCCGTCCTGACCCGCGCGCCGGCCACCGCCGTGCGCACCTGGGGAGGCGAGGTCTTCTCGGTCGGCGACGAGCGGACGACCCCCATCGATCCGGGACGAGTGGGTTTGGCCGGCGGGGCGCTGGCCCGCGCACTCGGAGAATTCGTCGACGAGGGCCGCTACCTCGAGGTCGACCTGGCCGACGAGCCGGTCACCGTGGCCTGCCTCTACCTGCCCAAGGGCGACTCGCTGCTCGCTCCGAGCGTCCGCACGAGGGCCCCCACGCCGGAGCAGCTGGAGGGCGTGCGCCACCGCTACGAGCGCAAGATGCGCTTCCTCGAGGGGTTCCGGCCCCAACTCGCCCGCTCGCGCAGGGCCGCCGCCCGGGCCGGGCGCCAGTTCGTCGTCGTCGGCGACTTCAACATCGCTCGCGACAGAGCGGATGTGAAGAACTGGCGCCCGGCGCAGAAGGCCTCCGGCTTCCTGCCCGAGGAGCGGGCCTGGCTGGCCGAGCAGCTCGGTCCGCGCACGCTCGTCGACGTGGTGCGCTCGCTGCACCCGGACGAGTCCGGACCCTACTCGTGGTGGAGCTGGATGGGCCGGGCCTTCGCCCGGGACACCGGCTGGCGCATCGACTACCACCTGGCCGCCCCGGGGCTCGCGAGGACGGCCGTCAGCGGGACGACCGAGCGGGACCCGGACGGCTCGGCCCGCGTGAGCGATCACTGCCCGGTCGTCGTGACCTACGACACCGCCCGGCTGTGAGGACCGCGCGCCGGGCATCCGCGGCATGCGCATGCGGCCGGACCGTACAGGGGCGGCGTCCCGTGCGGGTTCTCCGGCCGGTCGGCGTCAGCCGGCAAGAGCATCCGCCCCCGGGAAGCCCGACCCTGCCGCTCTCGACGACGAGCCCCTCCGCATCAGCCGTCCACGACGACCATGTGCGCCGCCGTCTCGGGCACATGGCGGGGCGTGCTGACCGACGAGACGTGCGACCAGGTCATGAACAGGAAGGCGATGACGGCGGCGATCGAGATCGCCAGGCCGTTGTTGCGCAGACTCATGTCGATGGCGTCGTAACCGAGCAGTGCGAAGTTCACCCAGATGGCGGCGGAGACCTGGCGCGAGCTCGGACGGGCCAGCGGCAGTGTCAGACCGCCCCAGAGCATGTACCACGAATGCAGGGCCGGGCTGGCCATGGCGACGACGAGATAGCCCCACGAGACGAAGGAGGCGGGCCTGCGGCGGGCCACCGTCGGGGCGGTGATGGCGAGCAGCAGGACACCGACGGCCAGGAACGCGGTGTGGCTGACGTCGATGGCGGTACGACTGGACGGGTCGCCGCCGGTCATGCGGAGGCCGAGCTGGACGAGCTGGCCGACGATCGTCGAGGGCGCCGGCGAGTTCGAGCTGCCGGGCACCCCGACCGCGTTGTACCAGCCGAAGTCGAGCCCGGTCCACAGGCTGATCCCGGCGAAGGTGCCGATCGCGATGATCATCGAGACGAGGATGCGCGAGACCGAGACGAGGCTCTCGCGCAGGCTCAGCCCCGACCACCGGCGGGCCAGCATCGGCACGACGTAGGCGGCGAGCAGGGCCGGCTGCTTGATGGACGCGCCGACGCCGCAGGCCGCCGCGCCGAGCAGCCACCACCAACCCCCATCGGTCCAGCTGCGGCGCCTGGTCTGCGGGGTGCGCTCGGCCGGCGGTGTGGTCGCGAACCACAGGCCGAGGACGACCAGGCCCATCATGAGCGCGTCGTTGTGGCAGCCGCCCACGAAGTCGATGATGAACAACGGGTTGAGCGTGCCGAACCAGGCGGTGAAGGCCGGGTCGATGTGCAGGCGCGCCGAGATGCGGGGCAGGCAGACGCAGATGATGACGACGCCCACCAGCGCCGGAACGCGCTGGGCGACGGCCGACCAGTACGGGGCGAACCCGAAGACGTGCAGCAGCAGGTGCGAGATCTGCATCGACAGCGGGCCGTACGGGCTGGGGGTGTCCCGCCAGGTCCAGGAGACCTGGTCGGCGAAGGCGCCGGGCAGCACGCCGGGCCCCGAGTAGTACGGGTTGATGCCGTTGTGCACCAGCCAGCCCTGCGCCGCGTAGGAGTAGGCGTCGTGGCTGAAGATGGGCGGGGCGAGCAGGAACGGGGCCGACCAGATGGCCAGCACGGCCCAGTGCTTGATGTGCCGGTAGACCTGCGGGCCGCGCCTGCCGGGACGGTCCTGGGCCGGGCGCAGCGCGAACCAGGCGCTCATCACCAGCAGCAGGCCGGCCATCGTGACGACGGTGCCGATGATCTTCGAGAGCGAGCCCTCCAGGCGCAGGGAGGCGAGCAGCCGCCACCACGGGGAGCTGCGCGGCAGATAGGCCGGACTCAGCGCGCCGATGGCGATGAGCCCGGTGCCGTAGAAGCCGCGGCGGACGATGCGCGCACGCGCGGCCGCGACGAGATCGGCGCCGAGACGCCGCACCGTGGCGACCGCACCCGGAGCCGCAGAAGACATGCTCTCAGCGTAGCGGTCCGCCCTCGTCAGGGCTTGGAACCGGCCCATGCGGCACGGCTACCGTGGAGGGCGCACAGCGGGGTCACCTTCTCGTAGGAGAACCGCTGGGCGAGTGCGGGCCTGCGACAGGGCGCCCCGGCCCCCGACAGGTCCGCCGCACCCAGCGGATCCGCGACCGGACGGTGCACCCGAGCAGTGAGGACCAGACATGGACACCGATCAGACCAGCACCCGGCCCCGCCGGCTCGACCGCGTCGTCATCCGTTTCGCGGGCGACTCGGGCGACGGCATGCAGCTGACCGGTGGCCGCTTCGGCTCGGAGTCGGCGGGCCTCGGCAACGACATCGCCACCTTCCCCAGCTACCCGGCCGAGATCCGTGCCCCGCAGGGCACGGTCGCCGGCGTCAGCAGCTTCCAGATCCAGTTCGCGGACCGGGACGTCACCACCCCCGGCGAGCGCCTCGACGTGCTCGTGGCCATGAACGCGGCCTCGTTGCGGGCCAATGTCGCCGATGTGAAGCGCGGCGGGCTCGTCATCGTGGACGACCACGGCTTCACCGCCCGCGCCCTCGAGAAGGTCGGCTACGCGACCAGCCCCCTCGAGGACGACTCTCTGAGCGCCTACCAGATGGTCCACCTGGACATGACCGCGCTGACCGGTACCGTCGTCGGAGCCGGCGGCCTGGGCCGCAAGGACGCCGAGCGCTGCCGCAACATGTTCGCGCTGGGGCTCGTCAGCTGGCTGTACTCGCGCCCCGTCGACGAGACGATCGACTGGCTCGGCCGTCGGTTCGCCAAGAACCCGGCCGTCCGTGACGCCAACATCGCCGCCCTCAGGGCCGGCGCGAACTACGGCGAGACGGCTGAGCTCTTCGCCGTGCGCTACGAGGTGGGCCCGGCCCCCATGCCGAGGGGCCGCTACCGCCAGGTCACGGGCAATACCGCCACCGCCTACGGCCTCATGGTCGGCGCCCACCGCGCCGGGCTGCAGCTGTTCGTCGGCTCCTACCCGATCACCCCGGCGTCCGACCTGCTGCACGAGCTGAGCAGGAGGGCCTCGCACGGGGTCGTCACCTTCCAGGCCGAGGACGAGATCGCCGGCGTCGGCGCGGCCCTCGGCGCGAGCTTCGGCGGTTCGCTGGGCGTCACCACCACCTCGGGCCCCGGCTTCGCGTTGAAGCAGGAGATGATCAACCTGGCCGTGATGAGCGAGCTGCCGCTGGTCGTCGTCGACGTGCAGCGCGCGGGCCCCTCGACCGGCATGCCCACCAAGCCCGAGCAGGGCGACCTGCTGCAGGCCATGTGGGGCCGCAACGGCGAGTCGCCGCTGCCGGTCGTCGCGGCGGCCTCGCCGGCGGACTGCTTCGACGTGGCCGTGCTGGCCTGCCGCATGGCCGTCGAGTACCGCACGCCCGTCGTCATGCTCACCGACGCCTTCCTGGGCAACGGCGCCGAACCGTGGCGCCTGCCCGATCTCGCCGCGATCCCCCCGATCGCCCCGCACCTGATCACCGAGCCGAACGGCGTCGACGAGCGGGGCGACCCGGTCTACCTGCCGTACCGGCGCGACGAGTCGACGCTGGCCCGCGCGTGGGCGGTGCCGGGGGCGCCGGGCATGGAGCACCGTCTGGGCGGCCTGGAGAAATCGGTCGAGGCCGGCACGGTCACCTACTCCCCGCTCAACCACGAGCAGATGGTGCTGACCAGGGCGAGGCGCATCGCCGGCATCCCGGTACCCGACGCCGAGGTGGACGACCCGGGCGGCGCGGCCAGGATGCTCGTCGTCGGCTGGGGCTCGGCGTGGGGTCCGATCACGGCTTCCGTGCGGAACCTGCGCGAGGCCGGCGCCGACATCGCCCAGGTGCAGGTGCGCACGCTGAACCCGCTGCCGGCCAACCTCGGGCAGGTGCTGCGCGCCTACGAGCGGGTCGTCGTCCCCGAGGTGAACCTCGGCCAGTTCGCGATGATCCTGCGCGCCAGGTACCTCGTCGACGCGCGCAGCTACAACCGGGTGCGCGGACTGCCGCTCGGCGTGGACGAACTGACCGACCATCTGGCCGGGCAGCTCGAGGAGCTCGGCGCCGCGGACAGGAACGAGAGTCCCGAGGAGGACCACCGATGAGGACCACCGTGCCGCATCAGGCCACCGGCCTGCTGGACGCGCCCACGAGCCCCGACGGGCTGGCGGGGGTGCCGCTGGCCGTCGAGCCGACCGGGCGCAAGGACTTCGTCTCCGACCAGGAGGTGCGCTGGTGCCCGGGCTGCGGCGACTACACGATCCTGTCGGCCCTCCAGTCGGTGCTTCCCCAGCTGGGGGTCAAACGTGAGAACACGGTCGTGATCTCGGGCATCGGCTGCTCCAGCCGCCTGCCCTATTACATGAACAGCTACGGCATGCACTCGATCCACGGGCGCGCGCTGACGCTGGCGACCGGCCTGGCCGCGACCCGCGAGGACCTGGCCGTCTTCGTGGTGACCGGCGACGGCGACGCTCTGTCGATCGGCGCGAACCACCTGGTGCACGCGCTGAGGCGCAATGTGAACCTGACGATCCTGCTGTTCAACAACCGCATCTACGGCCTGACGAAGGGCCAGTACTCCCCCACCTCGCCGGTCGGCGCGATGACGAAGTCGAGCCCGGCCGGATCGGTCGACGCCCCGCTCAACCCGATGAGCCTGGCGCTCGGGGCCGAGGCCACCTTCGTGGCACGGGCCCTGGACGCCGACAAGGCGGGGCTGACGGCGACGATCGGGGCGGCGGCGAGACACCGCGGGGCCTCGTTCGTGGAGATCTACCAGAACTGCGCGGTCTTCAACGACGGCGCCTACGGGGCGCTGCGCGGGCCCGAGGGCGCGGAGGCGGTCATCCGGCTGCGCGCGGGCGAGCCGATCCTCTTCGGCCACGACGATCATCTGGGCGTCGTGGCCGACGGCAGCGGCGGGGTCCGGGTCGTCGAGGTGGCCGAGGTCGGCCTGGACGAGATTCTCGTCCACGACCCCGCGATCGACGACCCGAGCAGGGCCTTCGCACTGAGCCGCCTTACGGCGGCCGGCGAGATGGACCGCGCCCCGGTGGGCGTCTTCCGCGACGTCGAACGGCCCGTCCATGACGACCTGGTGCGCGAGCACGTCCGCCGGGAGCAGGCCTCCTACGACGGGGACCCCGCCTCGGACGAGGCGCTGGCGGCCCTCATCGCGGGCCCCGACACCTGGCGGGCGTGAGGCCCGCGGCGGGCGGGGACCCCGGCGAGCGCAGGTAGCCTTGCCTACCGTGAGTGAACCGGCTTTCCACTTCGAGGACTTCGACCATGACGTGCCAGCCACCGAGGACCTGTTCCGACACGTCAACGGGTCGTGGCTGAGAACCGCCCGGATCCCGGCCGACCGCGGCTCCTGGGGCGCGTTCGACAAGCTGCGCGAGAACTCCGAGAAGGCCATCCGCGAGATCATCGAGGCCCAGTCCGCAGACGCCGACCCCGCGACCGACGAGGGCCGTATCGCCAACCTCTACGCGTCCTTCATGGACGAGGACGCCGTCGAAGCGGCCGGCGTGGCTCCCCTGGCGCCCGTCTTCGAGCGCATCGACGCCATCGGGTCCGTCGAGGACCTGGCCCGCTTCTGGGGCTGGAGCGCCCGCCACGGCATCGACGTGCCGCTGGACCTCGACAACGACGCCGACCCGGGCGACCCGAACCGCTACCTGATGTTCATCGGCCAGTCCGGCATCGGCCTGCCGGACGAGGAGTACTACCGGCTGGACGAGCACGCCGGGCTGCGCGGCAGGTATCTCGCGCACATCGCCAGGAGCCTCGAGCTCGCCGGCGTCCCCCATCCCGGGGCGCAGGCCGAGTCGGCCTACGGGATCGAGCGCGAGATCGCCGCCCGCCACTGGGACAAGGTGCGCACCCGCGACATGGTCGAGATGTACCACCCGCAGACCTGGGAGCGGTTCACCGCCGAGAGCCCGGCCCTGTGCTGGGACGCCTTCCTCGAGGGCGCGCGGCTGCCCGCCGAGGCCGTCGCCGAGGTCGTCAACTGCAACCGCACCGTTCCGGCCGCCGTCGCCGAGCTGGTCACCGCCGACCGGCTGAAGGCCTGGCGCAGCTGGGCGCGCTGGCAGGCGGTCAACGCCCTGAGCCCCTACCTGACGGGTGAGCTGTCGGCGGAGGACTTCGAGTTCTACTCCAGGGCCCTGCACGGCGTGCCCACCCAGCGCCCCCGCTGGAAGCGCGGCGTCTCGCTCGCCGAGGGCGTCCTGGGCGAGGCCCTCGGCCGCCTCTACGTCGCGGAGCACTTCCCGCCCGCCACGAAGGCCGCCGCCGACCGACTGGTCGCCAATCTGCTCGAGGCCTACCGGGCCTCGATCAGCGGACTCGACTGGATGACCGACGCCACCCGCGCCGAGGCGCTCGACAAGCTCGGGAAGTTCCGCGCCAAGATCGGTTACCCGTCCCGATGGCGCGACTACTCGGCGCTCGAGATCCGGGCGGACGACCTGGTCGGCAACGTGCTGCGCGCCGAGTCCTTCGAGTTCGATCGCACCATCGAGCAGCTCTCCGGGCCGGTCGACCGCGAGGAGTGGCTCATGCACCCGCAGACGGTCAACGCCTACTACCACCCGCTGCGCAACGAGATCGTCTTCCCGGCCGCCATCCTGCAGCCGCCGTTCTTCAACCCGGCGGCCGACGACGCGGTGAACTACGGTGGCATCGGCGCGGTGATCGGCCACGAGATCGGTCACGGCTTCGACGACCAGGGCTCCACCTGCGACGGCGACGGGCGCCTGCGCGACTGGTGGACCGACGAGGACCGCGAGGCGTTCCGGCGGCGCACGCACGCGCTCGTCGAGCAGTACGACGCGTTGTCCCCCACCGGTATCGACGACGCCCACGTCAACGGCGAGCTGACGATCGGCGAGAACATCGGCGACCTCGGCGGCCTGTCCATCGCCCACGAGGCCTGGCTGATCTCCACGGGGGGCGTCGAACCCGAGCCGATCGACGGCCGCACGGGCGCCCAGCGCCTCTTCCTCGGCTGGGCCCAGGTGTGGCAGGACCTCTCGCGCCCCGAGCAGCTGCGCCAGCGGCTGGCCACCGACCCGCATTCGCCCGACGAGATCCGCTGCAACCAGGTGGCGAGGAACGTGGACGCCTTCCACGAGGCCTTCGGCACCGCGCCCGGGGACGGGATGTGGCTGGATCCCGGCGAGCGCGTGCACATCTGGTGAGGCCCGCAGCAGTGGGGCCGCGCGCCCGCACCGGGCGGGCACTCGCCGTTCCCGCGGCAATGATTCCGAACACCGTGGCGCCGGCACCGGGTCCCGTGCCATACTGACGGGTCAGCACCCCACGGATCAACAGGAGAACGAATGAGTTTCACCGAAGCGGTCTCGACCTGTTACGCGAAGAAATACGCGACCTTCAACGGTCGCGCCAGTCGCAGCGAGTTCTGGTGGTTCTACCTGGCGTACGCCGGTACCATCCTCGTGCTGTGCTTCATCGATCTGATGCTCGTTCTTCCCACCGCGACACGCACCCGGTACGGCAGCTACAGCTACGATCCCCCCGCCGTGAGCATCTTCATCCGCCTGCTCATCACGGTTGTCGCCCTGGGCAGCATCGTGCCCTATCTCGCGGCCGTCTGGCGCCGCCTGCACGACACGAACAGGTCCGGCGCCTACTTCTTCATGACGTTCATCCCGTTCGCAGGCCCGATCATCCTGCTCGTCCTCCTGGCGACCGAGGGCCACCACGGCCCGAACATGTACGGTCCCGATCCGCTGGACCCCACAGGCCAGACCGCCGGCTTCGTCAACCCGTACGCCCAGCCCTACGGCGCCGTGAACCAGCCCTACGGGTACGGGGCCCGGGGCACCGGTGCCCCGGCGCAGGGCGGCCAGCCCTACGGCACTGCGGCGCAGCCGTACGGTCGGCCCCCGGCCCCCCAGCCCTACGGCCAGGGCGGCGCCCAGCCCTATGGCACCGCGGCCGCCCCGGGCCAGCCCGCGACCTCGCCGTACGGCCAGCCGACCGGCAGCCCCTACCCGCCTGGCAGCAACCAGCCCCCGGTCGCCGGCCAGGCCGAGGCCGGAAGCGATCAGGGCGACCAGCAGGGCCCCTACGGCTTCGACTTCACCAAGCCCGAGGGCTACGGCCGCAGCGAGTCCTGATCCGAGCCCGCCGAGCCCCGGTGAGCACCCGGGACCCACCCGAATCCGCGGCCCGCCCCGGGCCGCCCCGATGGAACCAAGGGCGATCGTTCCGAGGACCGGTGTGCCCATGGAACCCCTCGGGCAGAGACACTGCCCGTCCGCGATCAACGACCAACAGGAGCCCCCACATGAATTCCGGACAATCCATCAAGACCGTCTACTCCAAGTACGCCACCTTCAGCGGGCGCGCAAGCCGCAGCGAGTTCTGGTGGTTCTTCCTCTTCTACGTGCTCGTGTACTTCGTCCTCTCGGCGCTCAACAACATCGCGCGCGCCGGCTCGGACACGACCACACCGGCCGCGTTCATCCTTTGGATCTTCGTACTCGGCACGATCGTCCCGCTGCTGGCGGTGTACTCCCGCCGCCTGCACGACACCGGGCGCAGCGCCGCCTGGCTCTTCCTGCTCCTGCTCCCCATCATCGGCGCGATCGTAGTGCTCGTCCTGTGCGCCATGGAGGGCCAGTCCGGCCCCAACCAGTACGGCGACGACCCGGTGGCGGCCGGCCGGCCCGGTACCTACCCGGGCCAGTACGGCCAGCCGAACCCCTACGGCGGCCAGTGATCGGCTGAACCAGCGGCATCGAACGGGCGGGGCCCGGTGTTCCTCACCGGGCCCCGCCCGTTCCCGCCTCGGCCCGGGCTGTCGAGGCTGGCGCTGCGAAATGCTCATGCCGATCCCTCATGCCGATCCGAGGAGTCCTGGGGGCTCGCGGCGCCCGGTGGCGGCCGGAGGAAGCGGTGCCGGACGCGCCCTGAGCCGGGTCGGGCAGTACTGCTCAGGAGTCCATCCGGCGCCCCGGAAGGAGCCGCCGCGCGCACGGCGCCCGCGTTCGGCCGTGGCCGGGACGGGCCCGGGGAACGATCCCCGGCAGGGCTCAGGCGGAGCGGCCGACGACCTCGTCGCACAGCTGCCCGAGGGCCCGGCGCGCCGGGCCCGCGGGCAGGGCCGACAGCGCGGCCCGGGCGCGCTCGGCG
>NZ_CAUTOU010000053.1:0-15790 GCF_963539965.1 uncultured Propionibacterium sp. | reverse complement strand
GCCGGGCGCGGGCCCGTCCGGCCAGCCGCCGGCCCCCGCCGCGCCGGAGCGCCGACCGGCCTCTACGCGCCCGGCCGGCCGCCGGAGCCCATCACCCCTGCTCTCCTGCCGCCGCACCCGCCCGGCCACAACCCCGCCGGGCACGCCCCGGGGGCACCGCCGAGAACCGCACCGCCGAGCTCCAGCACGAGACCCCCGACCAGACCTTCAGCGCGTCCGCCTCGCACACCACCGGCCACGCCCTCGACCACCACCCGCCCCCTGAAACCGAAAACGATCTCATCCCATGACGGCCATACTTGTACAGCTCCTGCGCGAGGCGTCATGGCAGGTACCCTGGGAGCGGCGCCACGGATCGACATGATGAGCTTTGTCGGTGATGAGGATCGCCTCCACGCGTGAGATTCGTTCCGGCCCTTGAACAGTGCGGGAAGGACGAAGATGACCAATCCACTCGAACTCCGCGACGTGACGAGGACACTCGCGGGGACCGAGGTTCTGAGGGGACTCAATCTCACCTCCAGCGCAGGCGAGTGCCGTGCTCTCGTGGGCATGAACGGCGCGGGCAAGACCACGACGCTCAGGATCGCACTCGGGATGCTCAGGCCCCACAGCGGGACCGTCCGGATCTTCGGCGAGACCCTCCCGGTACGGAACCGGAAACTCTGGGGCGGGGTGGGTCATCTCATCGAGACCCCGTTCTCCTATCCGGAGCTGACGGCGCGGGAGAACATACTCGCCTCCGGGTTGCTGCACGAGGCACCCGGGGATCAGCTGGAGCCCGAGATGACGGAGATTGCCGGTAAGCTCCGTCTCACCGCTTGGTTGGACAAGCCGGTGAGACGTCTGTCGCTCGGCACGAGGCAGAAGGTCGGGCTAGCAGCCGCCATGGTCCACCGGCCAACGCTCCTCATCCTCGACGAGCCCACCAACGGACTCGACCCCATCGCCATCGTGGGACTGCGCGAGCTCATCGCTGCGGCCGCCCATCGGGGAGCTGCGGTGCTCGTCACCAGCCACCACTTCGACGAGTTGGCCCGCATCGCTGATGCAGTCGACATCCTGCACCGAGGCAGGATCATCGACACCTTCTCCCCACGCGAGAGCGACCTGGAACGCAGATTCTTCACCACCATCCTCAACGCCGACGAGGAGGCGTCGCACGATGATCTTGTTTAGGCTCGAGCTGCGCAAGCTCAAGCGTTCCATGGTGACGCGGGTTGCCTCCATCACCGTGCTGCTGCTGGTCACGCTCACCAGCGTCGGAGGGTACGCAGCTTCACAGCTGGATCCCGGCTCCGCCATGGCCGCCAAGGCCGCCGTACTCGTGCAAGCCCCGGGATGGCACGGATTCGTCGGGTTGGCAGCGATGAGCGTCGGGATCGTGATGCTGCTGTCAACAGGGATCCTCATCGCATGGTCATTCGGACGCGAGTTCACCGATGGCACCATCGTCGGCCTGTTCGCGCTCCCGTCCAGCCCGTTGATGACGGCCTGGGCGAAGACAGGGGCGCTCCTGGCATGGGTGCTGGGCATGGCGGCCCTGTGCTCCCTGCTGACCGGGTTGGGCGGGATTGCGCTGGGGCTGCCTCTCGACGGTCTCGGCTTCGCGCTGGGGTCCGTGTGGACCGTGGCGGTACTTCTCGGCATCGGCGCCCTGCCCATCGGGTGGGTGGCAACAATCGGCTTCGGCTACTTGGCGGGGATCGCCGCGGCCCTGGGCCTGGTCGTGGTCACCAATCTCGCAGCCGGATTCGGGACGGGTGCGTGGATCCCTTGGGCGATCCCAGTGATGTGGGCGACTCCGGGCACGAACCTCCCCGCTGTGGCACTCGCGGCTCCGCTCCTGGTCGGGCTCCTCGGCGGAGCACTCACCCTGAACTCATGGCGCGTGCTCGAGCTCGGGGATCGCTGACCCCACGAAGAGATCCTCACCCGTGATGGTGACTGCGGGTCTGAGGGATGCCCTGGGGCTCGCACGCCACCGGCCACGGATCCGGGGATCTGCTGACCCTCGATGCGCATGGCCACAGTCGGTTCCGCATCTGACGCTGTGATGCAACGGCCGCGCTGATGACCCGAGCCCCCTCCTCGAACAGCGGGGCTCGGACGTCGCATCCCAGCTCCGCCACTGCAACTCCGGGAGCACGAGGGCGTGCACCCGTTCCTCCTCCCGACAGGTGAGCCGGAGGACGTCGGACCACGGGTCCGGGATTCACTCATGAGCCTCGGCCCAGGGCCTTGCGCACAATGTCAGCGACGGTGGTCGCCGCCGACCCTTGAACCATGCGGCGGTGGTCCTCGTCGAGGTTGACGGTCGTGAACTCGCTCAGGACCGTTCGCCCCGGACCGAGGCGTATGGTCGTCATGAAACGAAATCGTCTGTAACCTCGGGGTGAGGGGGTGTTCGAGGTCGTGGTCGAGAGCGCGACCGGTGATGTATGAGGCGAATGCTCCGAAGGTTTCTTCGGGGGTCTTGCGCCGCAGATCGAAGACGTGATCCTTGGCGGTTTCCCCCGACGCGCTCGACAGGATTGTGACCGGACGCGCACGACGGCAGGTGGACAGCTGTGATGCGTTCCAAGGCTGGCCCGGCTCGTAGCGACCGGTCGATGTTTTGGCGTGATGGAAGCCGGCGTTGTCCAGCACGACCGCGATCTTCTCACAGTCGGTTTCACATGAGGCCGGTCCGGTGCGGGGATGGTCTGCCCGGTGTCCCGGTTCGGCTCGATGGGATGGGGCCTCGATCGTCCTTACGGCCAGGGGCAGGGCGCCGAAGAACGACCGGGCCGCCTTCTCCCCGTCCACATGGATTTTCGTGCGCCGGCCCTTCGGGAGCCATGTTCTCCGGATCTCGACCTCGAAGACAGGTGCTCGTGAACCGTAAGGATCCATCCCATGCTGCTGCTCATGATCCCCGACTGCCCCTAGGTGTAGGTGATGGTGTTCCTGTACCAGGTGCCGGGGCTGTACTTCGTGTTCCAGGGCGTGCGGGAGAACCATGATGTGCACTTCTCCCCGCTGCTGCCGGTGCGCAAGCGCGATATCGCGCGCAGCTACATGGAGCCGGCCTGGATGGTGGAGCTCGCCCAGGTGGCGGCCTGCGTGCCGCTGGTGGCGGTGCGCTACCAGATCTCGCCGGCGCGCAACCCGGTGGGGATGGAGGCAAATATCGCGCTGCCGGGCGTGGGGCTGGTGGTGTTCGGCGTGTTCAACCTGGTCTTCTTCCCCATGCTCCTCAGGACGGGTTCGCGCCTGGGCGTGCCGGTGGCACTGGGCCTCCTTGGCCGCCTCGCTGGTCGGTATCGTGGCCGAGACCGGCGCGCACCTGGGCGGCACGCTCGGTGAGGTCTTCGCGGAGTGCTCTACGCTTCTCGGACACCGGTGAAAAATAGTGTTCTGAAAAATAGTGTTCCCGATATGCGGGGCAGAGGGCCTGGTCATGCCGGCGCCGAGGTACGGTGCCGGGTTCACCGGACGAGTCGTTCTCGGAGGTCGTTCAGCGGCCCCGCCCGGTCTGGCGGGCCGCGGGGCCTGTCGGGCAGGCCGGACGGGCCCCGCAGGAGTTCCACCGCCGGCGCGCCGGCGGTGACACGGCCCGAGTGGCATCACCCTGCGCCGCCGGGCCCGGCAAGGGGCCCGCGTCCGCCCGGCCGAAGAGAACGGCTCCGGACGGCGAGGCAGGCTTGCTCGATCATCTGATGGTCGGCACATCGGCACCGAAGGACTGTCCATCCATACCCAGATAACCAGATAAAGGGGAAGTCCCCTGTCGACCCCTTGCGTTCATCGACAACCCCGGGCCGCACCCCCCTCAGGAGGGCACTACCCTTGAGCCATGCGCACCAGGGACCGCCACGGAAGAGGCATCCGGGGGCCCATGGCCCTGCCGAACGATCTGACCGATCGCCCGCTGCACGCACCGGCGCGGCCGCGCGGGCGCGAGTACTTCATGCTGTGCATGCGCGACGCCACCGCGCGTATCGCCGAGCGCTGCCCCGACATCATCGACACCATCGACATCGGCGTGGACGAGGTCCCCGACTCGCGCACCCTGTGGCACGACCTGGGCGAGCGCGACGCCGTCCCGCTGGCGGCGGCCATCGAGTCGTCAGATCCCCAGCGCGCCCGCATCGTCGTCTTCCGGCGGCCGCTGGAGCGACGCGCCATCGACCGCGAGGACCTTCGACTGCTCGTGCACGAGACGCTAGTCGAGCAGATCGCGGCCCTCACCGGGCGCAGCATCGACGAGATCGATCCGGGGGACGGGGCCTGACCCCGGCGAGCCAGCAAGCTGAGAAGGAATGCGCCCGCCGTCACCGGCGGGCGCATGCCCGGTTCCTGGGCCGGGCGATCACACGGCACGACGACGCAGCCTGCGGCGCTCGCGCTCCGAAAGCCCGCCCCAGATGCCGAAGCGCTCGTCATGGGCGAGCGCGTACTCGAGGCACTCCCCGCGCACCGGGCAGGCCTGGCAGACCCTCTTGGCCTCTCGCGTGGAACCGCCCTTCTCGGGGAAGAATGCCTCCGGATCGGTTTGCGCGCAGAGGGCATGCTCACGCCACTTGAGCCCGCCGTCCTCACCGAGATCCACCAGCGACAGCTCGTGCATCTGCACATCCTCTCCATCGATCGGCACACCACCGGCGCACCGCTGAAAACCGCCGCAGAGCAGTCGGACACTGTATCCGCACGAGCGAACCGACGAACAACGTCGGCGGAATTACATGGATGAAAGTTATCACGAACGGCGCTTCGCCGCATGTTGACGAAGATTCAAACACTGGTGCACACAGACGCGCGCTCGTCCGCGAAGCCAGAGAACTCGGCGTGACTACGGGTCCTTCCGGTGACCGGAAGGGCCTTCTTCCGCTCTGAGAGGATTTCCGCCCTCGGATCCCTGCGGCGGAGCGGATGCCTGCTTCCGGCCGGCCGCCAGTTGCCCGGCCGTCAGCCACGGCCTGGACGGCGTCGCGCTCCCCCGCACCGGGGCGGGGCCCGCCTGCCCGCCCCGAGCGGGGCCGGAGACGAAGCCCTGCTGCCCGGCGGGGACGGCATCGCCGGCCCTGCTCCAAGTGCGCCCGACGGCCTGCTCGGGAGTCCACACGGCGCCCCGGGCCTGAGCCGCCGGGATCGCCTGCCCGGCCCGCTCCGCCCTGGCCGGGACGAGTCGCCACAGCACGACGGCAGCCGCGATCTTGGCGGCCACCTCGAGCAGCCCCCCGATGGTCTCGAGAACGCGCGAGAAGACCGATGCGTCAGCGCCGAGGACGCCGACGACGAGAATGAAGACGTCGTAGCAGGCGGCGACAGAGACGACGACGGCGGTGGTACGGGTCAGCGCTCTGGCCCGTCCGATCGTCCCCCTGACGAAAACGCAGACCAGGACCATGGCCACGTCGACGAGCACCCAGATGAGCGGCACGGAGGCGCCGGTCTGGCGGGCCGACGCGGACACGCCCATCGACTCGTGCGCCACGTTCCAGCCCAGCCGCACCCCGCCGAGGACTATGTAGACGACCGTCACGGCCACGACGAGCCAGGCGATCGGCTCGCGCATCTTGAGCAGGGTCCCGATCGTCCTGTTGCGCGGCCGGGTCCGTTCAGGCGAGCTCGGCACCGTACTGCTCCTTGACCGCGCCGACAAGGGACTTCACCTGCTGGGAGTCCGACAGCGGGCAGGCCAGGGTGGCCGTCGCGGTGCGCACGACGGCCATGTCCCTCAGGCCGGCGACGGCCAGCACGGACTGCTCCGGGTCGGCGTTGATGAGAAGGCAGCCGGTAGTGCCGGAGGCGACCACATTGCCGCGGCTGACGTTGCCGTCCCCGTCCCGGTCGAGCTCGGCGTGCAGATCGGCGAAGCTGCCGACATCGGCCCAGCGGGCGGCGAGCGCGACGCCGATGACATGGGCGCCGGCCTCGCCCCGGCTGACCGGTTCCATGACGCCGAAGTCGACGGAGGTCCTGAACAGGGTCGGATAGATCTCGTCCAGGCGCTCGGGATGGGCGGCCAGCTCGGTGATCCGCTCGTAGCTGGCGGGCAGCAGCGTACGCACCTGGTCGAGCAGCGTGGCGGCGCGCCAGACGAACATGCCGGCGTTCCACCAGTACTGGCCGCTGGCAACGTACCGGGCCGCGAGCCCGGCGTCCGGCTTCTCCTCGAACTCGAGGATCCGCGCCACATCGGTGAAGCCCTCGACCGCCTCGCCGCGATGCAGATAGCCGTAGCCGGTATGCGGTTCGGTGGGCACGATGCCGAAGGTGACGAGCGCGCGGTCATCGGCCTCGGCCACCTCGAAGGCGGTCCGCAGGCGGGAGGCGAACTCCTCGACCGGCTCGATGATCTGATCGGCGGTGACGACGGCGACGACGGCATCGGCGTCGCGGCGCACGAGCACGGCGGCGGGCCAGATGACGGCATTGAGGGAGTCGCGTCCGACGGGCTCTCCCAGCAGATTCCCGGGACGCAGCGCCGGCAGCTGGGCCGCCACCTCACCGGCGTAGGCGGCACCGGTGCAGACGAGGACGTTCTCCGGGGCGACGACGGACGCGACCCGCTCGAAGGCCAGCTGCAGCAGGCTGCGCCCCTCGATCATCCTGAGGAGCTGCTTCGGCTCGCCCCGACGGCTCAGGGGCCACAGGCGGGTGCCGGAACCACCGGCCATGATCACTGCGTATCTCACCTCCTCACCATAGGACCACGAACCGCCCGCAACGCCAGCGGCCACGCGATCCCGCGCCAATCGCCGGTGGACCCGAGGGGATGCGCCCCAGGAATCATCGGGATGCCCCCTGGGCGGACCCCGATCCGCATCAATCGCCCGGCTCTTCCCCGCCACGGGGCAGCAGGACAGGGCATTGCTGGCGCGGCCTGCCGGGAGCTGCTGGCCAGTGCCGCTACCTTGGATCCCATGGCTGACAGCAGGGACGAATCGGGCCGGCAGGAGGACCTGGACTGGCTCTACAACCGGGAGCCCGGCGACGGGGCGGCCCGGGCGCCCCGCGCCGCCCCGGCCACCAACATCTCCAACGACGCCGACATCCGCCGCCGCGAGCAGGCGTTCCTGGAACAGCACCGCCGACAGGTCGGGCAGTCGGGCGCCCCGCCCTACCGGTCCGCACCGCACCGGCACCCGGGCGCCGATCCGGTCCACCGCCGGCCGACCGCCCCAGCGGCGCCCGCCCCGGGCACGCGGCGCGGCAACCCGCCGCGGAGGACCCGGCGCAGACCGGCCCGCCGGGCGTTCAGCACCGTCGTCGTCCTGGCGCTGGCGTGGCTGCTGTTCACGATCGGCACGCCGATCTACGCCTGGGCCACGATGACGACCGTCGACTGGGAGCCGAGCTACTCGGGCCGGGTCGGCAACCAGCCGGGCACCGCGGTCCTGCTCGTCGGCTCCGACTCGCGCGAGGGCCTCAGCGAGGAGGAGGAGGCCGAGCTCGGCACCGGCGAGGCCGAGGGCCAGCGCACCGACTCGATCATGCTTCTCTACACGCCGATCATCGGCGACTCGGTGCTCGTCTCGATCCCCCGCGACTCCTACGTGACCATCCCCGGCTACGGCCGGTCGAAGATCAACGCCGCCTACAGCTACGGCGGGGCGCAGCTGCTCACCGAGACCGTCGAGCTGGCCACCGGCATGCGCATCGACGGCTTCATGGAGGTCGGTTTCGCCGGTTTCGCCGACATCGTCGACGCGGTGGGCGGCGTGGACGTCTGCCTGGACGAGCCGATGGCCGACGAGAAGGCCAACATCGACCTGCCCGCCGGCTGCCAGACCCTCGACGGGCCCAATGCGCTCGGTTACGTGCGCCACCGTTACGGCGACTCCGAGGGCGATCTGGGGCGCGCCCGCCGCCAGCGCGAGGTGATCGCCCAGATCGCCTCCAAGCTCAAGACCCCCTCCACCGTGCTCAACCCGGTGAAGTGGTGGAACATCAACCAGGCCCTGTCGGGCGCCCTCGACCGCGGCGAGGGCATGGGAGCCATCACGATGGCCCAGATGGCCAGAGGCGTCGTGTCGATCGCCGGCGGCAGCGGTACGAGCCTGCAGGTGCCCTTGGAGACGACCGACGGCTGGTCGGACGACGGCACCGAGTCGGTCGTCATCTGGGACTCCGAGCGCGCCTCGGCGATGTTCCAGGAGCTCTCCGAGGGCGACACGAGCAACATCGCCCAGTACGCCGGCTGAGCCCGGCCGGCCGCCGCGAGCCCTACCGCCCCTACTACTCGGCCCTGCGGCCGCGCACCCTCGCGCCCTTGTCGAGGGCCGCCCGGCGCAAGCCGGCCTGGAAGCGGACCATCTTGGCGGTGAGCTCCGGGTCGCCACCGGCCAGGATGCGCACGGCCAGCAGGCCGGCGTTGCGGGCACTGCCGATGGCGACGGTGGCCACGGGCACGCCGGCGGGCATCTGGACGATCGACAGCAGCGAGTCCATGCCCTCCAGGTGCTTGAGCGCGACGGGGACGCCGATGACCGGTAGGGGTGTCAGGGCGGCGAGCATGCCCGGTAGGTGGGCCGCCCCCCCGGCGCCGGCGATGATGACGCGCAGGCCGCGCTCATGGGCGCCCCTCCCGTAGGCGACCATGTCCTCGGGCATGCGGTGCGCCGAGACGACATCGGCCTCGTAGGCGACGCCGAACTCCTCCAGGGCCCCGGCGGCCGGTTCCATCGTCGGCCAGTCCGAGTCGGAGCCCATCACGATCCCCACCGGGGGCGCGGTTTCAGACATCGGGCCGCCCCATCAGATCGGCGGCCGCGGTGCGGGCGCGCGCCCGCACCTGGTCGCAGTCGTCGCCGTAGGCCGTCACGTGGCCGCGCTTGCGGCCCGGACGCAGGCTCTTGCCGTAGAACTGCGGACGCAGGCCGGGGTCGGCGGCGGCCACATGAGCGAAGTCGCCCGCGGAGTCGGCGCTGCGTCCGCCCAGCACGTTGCGCATCGTGCACCAGGGCGCGCGGGCGGCCGTCGAGCCGAGCGGCAGTCCGACGACGGCGCGAAGATGGTTCTCGAACTGGCTGGTCACCGCGCCGTCGATCGTCCAGTGGCCGGTGTTGTGCGGGCGCATGGCCAACTCGTTGACGACGACGCCGCCGTCGGGGCGCTCCATGAGCTCGACGGCGAGCAGGCCGACGACGCCGAGCGCGTCGGCGATGCGCAGGCCCAGGGCCTGGATGGCGTTCTTCCGGTCCTCGGACATGCCCGGCACCGGCGTAGTGGTCTCGACGCAGACGCCGCCGGCCTGGACGGTCTCGCTGACCGGATAGGAGAGGGCCCGTCCGTCGAGGCCGCGCACGACGATGACCGACAACTCGCGGGTGAAATCGACGAATTCCTCCCCGATGACGGCGACCGGTCCGCCGGCGCTCACCGGCAGCGACTCGGCGAAGGGGATCCCGACGTCGTCCGGGCCGTCGAGCCTCCACACGCCGTGCCCGTCGTACCCGCCGCGGGAGGCCTTGGCCACGACCGGCCAGCCGGTCCGGTCGCCGAAGGCGCGCAGCTCGCCGGCGTCGGCGCAGACGCGCCAGGCCGGGCAGGGCAGGCCGAGCTCGCCGCCGAGGCGCTCGCGCATGAGCCGCTTGTCCTGGGCGTGGACGAGGGCCGCCGGGCCGGGGCGGACGGCGAGGCCGGCGGCCTCGAGCCCGGCGAGCAGGCCGGTGGGCCCGTGTTCGTGGTCGAAGGTGATGACGTCGCAGCCGGCGGCGAAGCCCTTGACGGTGGCCGGGTCGGCGCAGTCGCCGACGGTCACGTCGCGGACGACCCTGGCGGCGCTCACATCGGGGGCCTCGGCGAGCAGTCGCACCGCCAGGTCCAGGCCGATCGCCGCCTCGTACATCATGCGGGCCAGCTGCCCGCCGCCGATGATCCCGACCGTATGCGCCGTATTCACGGTCCAACCCTAATGGCGGGCGTGAAAGGATTGGTTCATGAGCACTCACATCGTGGCAATGGGCGGCGGCGGCTTCTCCATGTCGAGCAATGGCGCCCCCACGAGCCTGGACCGTTACATCGTCGACCTGGCCGACAGGCGCGCCCCGCTCGTCTGCTTCGCCCCCACCGCCTCGGCCGACAACGCCACATACATCAACCGCTTCCTCATGGCCTACTCGGGGCTCGGCGTGCGGACGATGGTGCTCACCCTGTGGCAGGGCGCGGCCGAGTCGGTGCGCCGCCTGCCCGAGGCCGACGTCGTGCTGGTCGGTGGCGGCAACACCGCCAACCTGATGGCCCTGTGGGAGGCCCACGGCGTCTCCAGCGCCCTGCGCCGGATGGCCGACGACGCCGACCGCACCACCGTCCTCGGCGGTGTCTCGGCCGGCGCCGCCTGCTGGTTCGAGGGCTGCCTGACCGACGCCTTCGGAGACCTGCGCGGCTGGCGCGGCGGCCTGGGGCTGCTGGCCGGCAGCTTCTGCCCGCACCTGGACGGCGAGGACCGCGGCGCGGTCTACACGCAGGCCGTCGCCTCCGGCATGATCCCCGGCGGCTACGCGGTCGACGACGGCGCGGCCCTGCACTTCGTCGACGGCAGGCTGTCGAAGGCGCTCGCCGAGCGCGAGGGCGCTCACGCCATGCACGTCATGCCGAGCGGCGAGCCCACCGCCTCGGGCGTCCTCACCGAGATCCTCAATCCCGAACTCATCTGAGCCGTCGGCCGCGCGGCGGCCGGGGGCTCACGCCCCGGTGCGGCCGGCCGGCCGCGGGCTCCTCCTCGAACACGTCGATGAGCGCACGCACCGCCCTGCCCAGCGAGTCGCGAGCCTCGTCGAGGCCGATCGAATGGCGCTCCACGGCATTCATGGTGGACATCAGGATCCCTTGCGTCATGACGCCGCCGATGCGCGCCCTGGCCGGGTTGATCCGGCCCCAGAGCCGGCCGAGCCCGCTGAAGAGGGTGGCATGGGCCTTGCCGACATTGCGCGCGGCACTCGGCCTGAGGCGCCCGTCCCCGACACGCATCAGCCAGCCGTGCCCGGCGATGGTGGCCTGCTCGAGATTGGCGATGGTCCAGGCGACGATCTGCTCGCGCGGGTCGTTGCTGCCGTCCACGGCCTCCTGGACGGCCCTGAACCAGCCGGGCATGTACCGTTCGACGACGAGACCGCGCAGGTCGTCGATGGATTCGACGTAGCGGTAGATGGAGTTGCGGGCGACACCGGCCCTGGAGCTCACCGCCCCGGCGGTGAGGGCGGCGGGGCCCTCCTCGCGCAGGATCTGCTCGGCCGCGTCGATGAGGGAGGTCATGACCTGCTCGTGGTGCTCGCGCACCGTCGGCGCGTTGATCTTCGGCATAAGCCCCACTTCCCCTCGACCGCTTCCCCGCCCCGGCGTCGTCGCAGCCGGCCCACCGCGAAGCGCGGGGCCGTCGGACCGGTGCGGACCCTGCACCGATGGTATCGGGCGGCCCCGATCGGCCTCAATGATCTCACATCGGCTGGCCCTGGCCGTCGTCGACCGCGTAGACCAGCTCACCGAGCATGCGCTGCACGCCCGCCAGGTCGGGCACGGAGCGCAGCCGGAGGGGCGCCGGCCCCTGCGTGTCGATGACGACCGTGCCCGAGCCGAAGACCCTGTCGGCGAGGCTGCGGCGGTACGAGATCTCGGTCACGCGGTTCAGCGCGACGTCCACCCCGGCGCGGCGGACGATACCGGTGCGCACCATGATGCGGCGGCTCGTGACCGTATAGGTGGTGGACGCCCAGCGCAGCACCGGCATCAGGACGAGGGCGAGAGCGGCGAGGGCGAAGAGGACGACGAGCGCCCAGGTACCGATCGGCTTCACAGCGGCCGGCAGCGCCGCCAGCAGTACGCCGAGGCCGGCGGCCAGGGCGAACAGCGCCAGCACGGGCCAGGCCAGCACCCGTCCGTGAGCACGGCAGTGGACCACCCTGTACTCGTCGTCGGCGAGCCCGCCACGTCGTCTGCGCATTGCCCCATTGTTGCGCGCTTGGGCCCGGCCCCGGTTCAGCGCAGGTGGACGACGTCGCCTGCGCTGTAGGCGCGGCGGTTCCCGACCGCGTCCTCGACGACGATGGCGCCCGAGTCGTCCACGTCGACGGCCGTGGCCTCGACGACGGCGGTCCCCGTGGCGGCGGCGTCCTGGTGGAGCCGGATGGCGCGGCCGATGGTGGCGCAGTTGGCCAGGAAGCCCTCGCGCACCTGCCCGGCGGCCTGCCAGCGCTCGAACCAGCGCTGCAGGGCCGTCAGGATCTCGGCGGTCAGCCCGTCCTTCTCGTGCGGGAGCCCCGCCAGGTACAGCGAGCCGGCGGTCGGGACGGGCAGCTCGTCCTCGCCCATCGAGATGTTCACCCCCCAGCCGAGAACGGCCGTGTCCCCGACGCGCTCGCACAGGATGCCGCAGATCTTCCGGCCGTCCAGCAGCACGTCGTTGGGCCACTTCAGGGTGAAGCGGCCAGGCTCGGCGCCGGTGTGGCGCTCGGCGCCCTCGCGCACGGCCAGGCCGACGAGGATGCTCAGCCAGCCCCAGCGGTCCGGCGCCGGCTCGGGCGCGACGAGGGCCGACATGGCGGTCGCGGCTCCGGGGACGTCCCGCCACCGGCGGTCGAAGCGGCCGTGGCCGGCGACCTGGTGCTCGGTGACGATGACCAGCCCGGGTCGCGCACCGGCGCGGGCCCGGGCGGCGAGGTCCTCGTTGGTCGAGCCGGTCCGCGCGTACCACTCGATGGGCCCCCAGCAGCTGTCCGGACCGAGCAGCTCGATCAGGTGGGGCACGTTCAGCGGGGCTGTGGTTGGCACGGCCAGCAGTCTATGCGGCCGGCGGAGCGCACGACCGGCGGGCCGCGGCCCGCCCGCTAAGGTGGGGCCCATGGCAACGGACCCGCACACCACCGCCGAGAAGCTCGCCGATCTCGGCGAGCGCATCGACGAGGCCATCCACGCCGCCTCCCCGCGCAGCGTCGAGAAGCAGCACGCCCGTGGCAAGATGACCGCCCGCGAGCGCATCCTCGCCCTGCTGGACGAGGGCACCTTCACCGAGATGGACGAGTTCGCCCGCCACCGCTCGCACGCCTTCGGCATGGAGAGGCACCGCCCCTACTCCGACGGTGTCATCATCGGCCTGGGCAACATCCACGAGCGCCCGGTCTGCGTGTTCAGCCAGGACGTCGGGGTCTACGGCGGCTCCCTCGGCCAGGTCTACGGGGAGAAGATCTGCAAGATCATCGACTTCGCCGTCAAGACCGGCGTCCCGCTCATCGGCATCAACGAGGGCGGCGGCGCGCGCATCCAGGAGGGCGTCGTCTCGCTCGGCATGTACGGCGAGATCTTCCGCCGCAACACGATGGCCTCCGGCGTCATACCCCAGATCAGCCTCATCATGGGCGCCGCGGCAGGCGGCCACGTCTACTCGCCGGCCCTGACCGACTTCGTCGTCATGGTCGACCAGACCAGCCAGATGTTCATCACCGGCCCCGAGGTCATCCGCACCGTCACCGGCGAGGACGTCTCGATGGAGGAGCTCGGCGGCGGCCGCACCCACAACACCATCGCCGGCAACGCCCACTACCTGGCCACCGGCGACGCCGACGCCATCGAGTACGTGCGCGATCTCATCACCTATCTGCCCCAGAACAACCTGGAGGACCCACCGGTCTACGACTACCCCGACGACATCGACGTGCCGATCACCGACCGCGACCACAGTCTCGACGTGCTGATCCCCGATTCGCCGGCCCAGGTCTACGACATGCGCGAGGTCATCCGCACCGTCGTCGACGACGAGGACTTCCTGGAGGTCATGGCGCTGTACGCCCCCAACGTCATCTGCGGCTTCGGGCGCGTCGAGGGCCGCTCGATCGGCGTCGTCGCCAACCAGCCGATGAACCTGGCCGGCTGCCTGGACATCAACGCCTCGGAGAAGGCCGCCCGTTTCGTGCGCACCTGCGACTCCTTCAACATCCCGGTACTGACCTTCGTCGACGTGCCCGGCTTCCTGCCCGGCGTCGAGCAGGAGCACAACGGCATCATCCACCGCGGTGCGAAACTCATCTACGCCTACGCCGAGGCCTCCGTGCCGAAGATGACGGTCATCACCCGCAAGGCCTACGGCGGCGCCTACATCGTCATGGGCTCCAAGCACCTGGGCGCCGACGTCAACCTGGCCTGGCCGACCGCCCAGATCGCCGTCATGGGCTCCGGGGGCGCGGTCAACATCCTGTACCGCAGGCAGCTGGCCGAGTCGGCCGATCCCGACGCCGAGCGCGAGCGCCTCAGGCGGGAGTACGACGAGGAGCTGTCGAACCCCTACGTGGCCGCCGAGCGCGGTTACGTCGACCAGGTGGTCTATCCGCATGAGACGCGCTCGCAGGTGATCCGCTTCCTGCGCCTGCTGCGCTCCAAACGCGAGGTCCTGCCGCCCAAGAAGCACGGGAACATCCCGCTATGAGCAATCTGCCGCACACGCCGCCGCACAGCATCGTCGAGTCGGCCGAGGGCGTGCAGATAGCGCGCGGCAACCCGACCGACGAGGAGATCGGCGCCCTCGCGGTCGTCCTGGCGGCCGTACTCGCCGAGGCCTCGATCCACGAGAACCAGGACCGCAACGAGGTGCCGGGCTGGAAGTCGTACTGGCGCGTGATCCGCCAGCCGCTGGTACCCGGACGGGAGTTCTGGCGCGGCTCGCTGCGCTGATCCCGCCCGCAGGGGAAGGCCGTTCATCGCCTGCGCACGAGCGCCACGAACACAGCGCCCTCCCGGGCGCGGAAAGGGAGAGGAGAAATGCAGCTCATCCTGGCGTCCTCGTCACGGGCCCGGCTGGAGACCCTGCGCGCGGCGGGGCTGCTGCCGGTCTCGATCCCGCCGGAGATCGACGAGACGGCCCGCATCGACGAGTCGGTCACCGAACTGACCTGCCGTCTGGCCCGCCAGAAGGGCGAGGGCGTGCTGAAGATCCTGGGCGAACGCAATCTGCTCGACCGCGAGACCATCCTGCTGGCCTGCGACACGATGCTCGAGTTCGAGGGCCGCACCTACGGCAAGCCGGGGACGAAGGCCTCCGTGGTCTCGCGCTGGATGCGCATGCGCGGGCGCCAGGGCATCATCCACACCGGCCACTACGTCGCCGTCGTACGCGACGGGCGGCTCACGGAGGACACCCGCGAGGCGGCCACCGTGCTGTCCTTCGCCGACCTGACCGAGCAGGAGATCGCCGACTACGCGGCCACCGGCGAGCCCCAGGCGGTCGCCGGCGGTTTCACCATCGACTCCTTCGGCGGCCCGTTCATCACCCGCATCGAGGGCGACCCGCACAATGTGGTCGGCATCTCGCTGCCGCTCGTGCGCCAGATCCTGCTCGACCTGGGCGTGGCGTGGTTCGACCTGTGGCCGATCCCGCCGGGCACCCAGGCCCGCGACTGAGCCACGCGCCCGGCGGGCGGGCCGGGGCGCGTGGCCTACTCCCGGCGGCGCAGCGTCAGGCCCGCCTGCTCGTCGGTCATCGTGAAGGCGCCCTGCCAGCCGCCGCCGGAGAAGACGATCGAGTCGCCGCTGGAGCCCTCGATCGCCCAGCCCATGGACGGCAGGGCCGCCATGAGGTAGTCGTGCACCCGGCGACCCTGCGAGCCGTCCGTGATGAGCGTCACCACATCGGTCTGGTCGACGCGCTCGGACAGGACGAGGCCGGCCGGCACGGTGAAGCCCTCGGGCCCGTTGCGGAAACCCAGCTCGGTCAGCGCCACCCCCGGCAGGTCCGCATCCGGGCTCGTCGGCGCCTGTGCGCCGGACGAGGAGCCCGCGCCCGAGGCCGCGGCCTCCGACACCGCCTGCACCGTCC
>NZ_CAUTOU010000052.1:0-16028 GCF_963539965.1 uncultured Propionibacterium sp. | reverse complement strand
CTGCGACCCGTCCTTCCCCAAGCAGAACGCCATCAACATGCGCACCTACCTGGCCTCGTGCGGCCTGGGCCTGGCCTGACCCGGTCCGGCGGTCAACCACCATCACTCCAAGGAAGCAGGAAGAGCAATGACAGTTCGCATCGGACTCATCGGCGCCGGCGGCATGGGCCGCGCTCATCTGGCCCGCATCACCAACGACCTGTCCGGCGGCGAGATCGTCGCCGTGGCGGACATCAACCACGATGCCGCGGTCGCGGCCGCCGAGCCCTACGGGGCCAAGGCCTACGACACCTCGGACGAGCTCATCGACGACCCCGAGGTCGACGCGGTGATCATCGCCACCTTCGGGAAGGTCCACTCCCCCGACGTCATCAAGGTCATCGGGGCCGGCAAGTACGTCCTGTGCGAGAAGCCCCTGGCCACCACCGCCGAGGACTGCATCAGGATCATGGAGGCCGAGCAGAAGGCCGGCAGGAAGCTCGTCACCGTCGGCTTCATGCGCCGTTTCGACGCCGCCTACAACGAGATGAAGGCCGTCCTGGAGGCCGGGGACAACGGCCAGGCGCTCCTGGTCCACAACCGCCACCGCAATCCCTCCGTGCCGGAGTCCTACACCTCGCGCATGGCCATCGACGACACCGCCATCCACGAGATCGACACGATGCGCTGGCTGCTCGGCGAGGAGATCGTCCGAGTGCGCGTCGAGCGCCCGAAGCCGACGACGCGCCGTTACGACCATCTCATCGACCCGGTCGTCGTCGTCATGTACACGTCCTCCGGCGTGCGCATCGACGACGAGGTCAACGTCAACCTCCAGTGGGCCTACTCCATCGAGTGCGAGCTCGTGCTCGAGACCGCCGCGGTGCGTCTCGGCGACCAGGAGAAGATCCACATCCGCGACGCCCACGGCGACCGCAATGCGATGTGCCGGTCCCACATCGACAGGTTCCAGGACGCCTTCAACCGCGAGTTCCAGGAGTGGATCAATGCCGTGGCCCGCGACGAGCACACCGGCTCAAACGCGTGGGACGGCTACGCCGCCACGTCCGTCGTCGACGCCGCCGTCGCCTCGCTCGAGGATGAGACCTCGCCGATGGTCGAGGTGACCCTCATGGAGAAGCCGGCGCTGTACACCTGAGGCGGGTGAACCGGGCCGGGAGTCCAGGACCCGGGCTCCCGGCCCGGCGGCCGTCGGACGTGCTTTCATCGCCGCAGTTGGAGGAGGATCCGGTATCCCTCCAGTCCGGCGAAAGGCGAGGCATGACCAAGCGGCGCAGACCGACGCAGGTGGACGTCGCGCGTCTGGCCGGAACGTCCCGCCAGACGGTGTCGCTCGTGGCGCTGGACGATCCCAGGGTCTCGCCGTCGACCCGCACGAGGGTGCTCGCCGCGATGCACGAACTCGACTACCGGCCGAACATAGCCGCTCGCGCGCTGGCGGCGCGCAACTCCCGGTTCATCGGCATCGTCCTCGCCGACGTCACGAACCCCTTCTACGCGGACCTGTGCGACGAGCTGCGCAACCGCTGCGAGGCGCTGGACCTGGTGCCGCTGATCGCGATATCGGGCCGTCAGCGCGACAGCTGCCTCATGTCCGCGGAGCGCTTCATCCACATGGGGATCGAGGGGCTGGCGCTGGTGTCGCCGCCCCTGGGCACCGGGGACCTGCACCGCATCGGGACCCAGGTGCCGACGGTCCTGCTCACCCACAACACCGGCCCGATGTCGGTGGACCTGGTCCATACCGACGACGAGGCGGGCGCGGGCATGGCCGCGCGCCATCTCCTGTGCCGGGGGTACGAGCCCGTCGTCTACCTGGGCTTCGATCGCGCCGTCCCGGGCGACTCCGCGGCCGCCCGCCGGCTCGGTTTCACGCGGGAGATGGCGCGAGAGGGCCGCGAACCGATGGCGGTCGACCTGCTCTCGACAGGAATCGGGGAGGCCGTCGAAGAGGTCCTCGATGCTCACGGGCCGGGTATCGGATTCTGCTGCCACAACGACCTCGTCGCCCTCGAGGCGATGCGCGCGCTCGCCGATCGGGGACTGCGGGCCGGGCCCGATCACGGGGTGACGGGATTCGACGACTCCCGGGTCGCATCGCACCCCGCGATCTCGCTCACCAGTATCAACCAGCGGACCACCGGCCTGGCCGAGGTGGCGATGCGGCTGCTGAGCGAACGCATCGGTGGGCGGACGGAGCAGGCCGAGCGGGTGTTCGCGCCGAGCCTGGTGGTTCGTGCGTCCAGCCGGCCGGGTGGCGGCCGCTAACGCACCCACAAGAGTGGCCATAATTGTCAGGACAATAGCCTTTACAATGTTTCCCTTCATCGGTTATGGTCAGAAGCGGGTCCCTGGAGCGGCACAGGTCGGCCCAGGCGGTTTTGATCCAATGGAGGACAAAATGTCAGGACAAATTCCCACAACGATGCGCGCAGCCGTTCTGCGCGATGTCTCGCGTGGACTGGAGATCCAGGAGATCCGTACGCCGAGGCCTCGCACCGGCGAGGTCCTCGTCAGGACCAGTGCCTGCGGGCTGTGCCATTCGGATCTTCACGTCATAGGAGGGGCCATCGCCTTCCCCCTGCCCTGCGTCCTCGGCCATGAGGTCGCGGGCGAGATCGTCGAGGTGGGTCCCGGCAACGACCACACCGGACTCGTCGTCGGGCAGCGGGTCGCCGGCGCCTTCCTCATGCCCTGCGGACAGTGCCCGGCGTGCGCCGAGGGCCGCGACGACCTGTGCGGCCCCTTCTTCGACCTCAACCGCCTCCAGGGCAAGCTCTACGACGGTCGGACCAGGCTCTTCGATCTGGACGGGACGCCCATCGCGATGTACTCCATGGGCGGCCTGGCGGAGTACTGCGTCATCCCCTCGACCTCGGTCGTTCCCCTGCCCGATGCGATCGACCCGGTCGCCGGGGCGATCCTCGGGTGCGCGGCGATGACGGCCTACGGCGCGGTGCGCCGGGGCGCCGATCTGCGCCACGGCGAATCCGCGGCGGTGGTCGCCACCGGCGGCGTGGGCTCGAACATCATCCAGATCAGCCGGGCGTTCGGGGCGAGGCAGATCATCGCAATCGATGTCTCCGATGACAAGCTCGAGGCGACCCGCGCCCTCGGCGCCACGGACGTTGTCAACTCCACGAAGCAGGACGTCCACGAGGCCGTCTTCGGACTCACCGGGGGACGCGGCGTCGACGTCGCCTTCGAGGCCCTCGGACGCCCCCAGACCTGGACATCGGCCCTCGACGCGCTACGGGACGGCGGACGGATGGTGCCGATCGGCCTGGGTGCCGGTGTGCAGACCGCGGAGGTCGAGATCAACCGGACGGTGCGCCGTTCCCAGTCGATCCTCGGCTCCTACGGGGCCCGGACCAGGCAGGACCTGCCCGAGGTCGTCCGCCTCGCCGCAGAGGGCACGATCCGCTACCAGGACATCGTCACCAGGAGGTTCCCGCTCGAGGACGTGGCGCAGGGCTACGACCTGCTGAGGCAGGGCAGGGTACGGGGCCGCGGAGTCGTCGACATGTCGCTCTGACGGCTCGAGTCGTCCCCCTGCCCGGGCCGGGTGCGGCGCCCGGCTCAGGCGTCGGCGACCAGGTTGAACTGGAAGGAGTACATGCCGCAGTTGTAGACGTGAGTGCCGTGCTCGATGACGCTCCCGTCCTTGTCGAAAGCGGTCCTCTCCATGACGAGCACGGCGTCGCCCTCGTCGATGACGAGCAGGCGGGCCTCCTCGGGCGAGGCGAGGCGCGCGCCGATCGACTGCTGGGCCATGACCGGACGGGTGCCGTGGACGGCAAGGCTCTCGTAGAGCCCCTGCCCGGTGAGCTGCGTGACGGTGGGCGCCTTCGCCCCGGCGGGAAGCAGGTTGGTCATGATGGCCAGGGGCTCGTCGTCGATGAACCGCAGCCGTCTCACCTGGATGATCTCGATCCCCGGCTCGCCGTGCAGGCTGCGGGCCGCCGTCGGATCGGCGAGCATCACCTCGTAGGAGAGGACCTCGGTCCGGGGGTGGAAACCGGCGGCGATGAGGTCGTCGTTGAGCGAGGTCAGCCCGAGCGAGCGGTGCACGTGCATCGGGGTCACTCGGGTGCCGATGCCGCGGCGACGCGTGAGCAGCCCCCGCATGACGAGGTCCCGCAGCGCCCGACGGGTGGTGGGCCGCGACACCTTCAACCGCTTCGCCATGGACACCTCGTCCTCGATGAGCCGACCAGGGGCCAATTCGCCCGCCATGATGAGCTCCTCGATGGGACCGGCTATCTGCTGGTACAGGGGAACGCTCGACTCCCGGTCCAGCATGATCCGCGGGACGAAGGGGACGTCGAGATTCTCCTCACGGGCAGCTCCCTCCATTGGCTCACCTCGATGCTGTCGTCGGCGGGTCCGCGCCCGCGGTGCTTGATGGGACAAGGCGTCGGCATTTTACACCGGAGGCGTGAGACGCGTCACTCCCCTCACTTTGTCAGAACAAAAGCTTGACGCCCAGGGCGTCCCGAGCATAGATTCAAGACAGCAGCGCGGGCAGCGCCCGCGCTTACGAGAAGGAACAATGATGTCCAGTCTTACAGGAACGACGATGTCCAGCCAGGCGGACGCCGAGAGCGATGAACATCTCGATCTGCTGACCATCGGGCGCAGCGGTATAGACGTCTATCCCTTCCAGACCGGGATCGGGCTCGAGGATGTGACCAGTTTCGGGAAGTTCCTCGGCGGCTCCCCCACGAACGTCGCGGTGGCGGCCGCTCGTCAGGGGGTGCGCAGCGCCGTGATCACGGCAGTCGGTGACGACCCCTTCGGGCGCTTCATCCGTCGGGAGATGGGGCGCCTCGGCGTATCCGACAGATTCGTCGTACGCAATGAGGACTACAGCACCCCCGTGACCTTCTGCGAGATCTTCCCGCCCGATGACTTCCCCCTCTACTTCTACCGCCAGCCCAAGGCGCCCGATCTGGAGCTCACCGAGTCCGACATCCCCGTCGAGGCCGTGCGCGAGGCCAGGATCTTCTGGTTCTCCGTCACCGGCCTGTCGGTGGAGCCGTCGCGCTCGGCGCACCATTTCGCGCTCGAGGCGCGCGGGCGCGAGCAGTGCACCATCGCCGACCTGGACTACCGCCCCATGTTCTGGCAGGACGAGGAGACCGCCACCCAGCAGGTCGGACGGATCCTGGACAAGGTCAGCGTGGCCATCGGCAACAAGGAGGAGTGTCGTATCGCGGTGGGCGAGACCGAGCCGGACCGCGCGGCCGACGCGCTCCTGGACCGCGGCGTGGACATCGCCATCGTCAAGCAGGGCCCGCTCGGAACGCTCGCGAAGACCCGCACCGAGCGCATCCTCATGCCCGTCACCCCCGTCGAGGTGTGCAACGGGCTGGGGGCCGGGGACGCCTTCGGGGGATCCTTCTGCCACGCGCTCCTCGAGGGCTTCGACCTCGCCGGAGCCGTGCAGTTCGCGTCGACCGCCGGCGCGATCGTGGCGTCCCGGCTCGAGTGCTCCACCGCGATGCCCTCCACGCAGGAGATCGAGCGATTCATCGCGGAGCGACCCGACATCCGGCCGATCACCGAGAAGAGGTAGTGCACAATGGGCACCCTGATCGAAGAACTCACCGGGATACGGGCGCGCGACCCCGGCAGGATCGCACGGGCTCTCGCCCTGCGCCCGCGCGCCGATCTCGCCGCCGCCGAGCGGCTCCTCGTCATCGCCTGCGACCACCCCGCCCGGGGGGCCCTCGGAGCAGGGCCTGACCCCATGGCGATGTCCTCGCGCGAGGACCTCCTGCACCGCTGCATCACGGCGCTGTCCAGGCCCGGGGTCAACGGGTTCCTCGGCACCGCGGACCTCGTCGAGGACCTCGCGCTGCTGGGGGCCCTCGACGGCAAGCTCGTCTGGGGATCGATGAACCGGGTCGGTCTGCAGGGGGCCGCTTTCGAGCTGGACGACCGCTTCGGGGGCTACGACACCGAGGGTGTGACCGCCGCAGGGCTCAACGGCGGGAAGATGCTCACTCGCATCGATTACGAGGATGCCGCCACCGCCCGCACCCTCGAGGCCAGCGCCCGCGCCATCGACGCGCTGGCGGGCCGCGGACTCAACGCCATGATCGAGCCCTTCATCTCGCGGCGCGAGGGCGGGCGGATCGTCAACGATCTGACGCCCGACGCCGTCATCCGCGCGGTCTCCGTGGCCCAGGGGCTCGGACGCAGCTCGGCGTACACGTGGTTGAAGCTGCCCTGCGTCCAGGACATGGACCGGGTCATGGAATCCACCACGCTGCCCAGCCTCATCCTCGGCGGCGAGGTCTCCAAGGATCCCGAGGCCGCGCGGGCCTCGTGGGGCAGGGCACTGGCCCTGCCCAATGTCAGGGGCCTGGTCATCGGCCGATCCCTCCTCTATCCGCCGGACGACAACGTCGAGGCGGCAGTCGACAATGCAGTGGAGTTGTTGTGAACGAAGAGAAGTACATCATCCGCTCGGGCGAGCTCGCCCACGATTCGTACGAGACCGATCTGACCCCGGAGCGTGCGGGCTGGGAGTGGTCCTCACTGCGCGTGCTGGGGCTCGCCCCCGGTCAGAAGGCGTACGTGCCCGGAGGCGAGGCGGAGTTCCTCGTGCTGCCGCTCTCGGGGGGCTGCACCGTCGAAGTCGGCGGACGCTCCTACGAGATCGCCGGCCGCGAGTCGGTGTTCACCGGCATCACCGACTACCTGTACGTCCCGCGCGATACCGACATCCGCCTGACCAGCGGCAGCGGCGCGCGCATCGCGCTGCCGGGCGCGAAGTCGACGAAGGACCTGCCCGTCCGTCACTGCGGACGCGACGAGGTCGGCACGGGACTGCGCGGAGCCGGCCCCTCCTCCCGCCAGGTCAACAACTACGCCCTCGGCAACGACCTGGAGACTTCGCACCTGCTGGCATGCGAGGTCCTGACCCCCGGCGGCAACTGGTCCTCCTACCCGCCGCACAAGCACGACGAGCACAACGACGTCGAGCGCGTCCTCGAGGAGATCTACTACTACGAGGTCCGCCCGGGCGACGAGGGTGCCGAGGAGGGCTTCGCCCTCCAGCGCATCTATCCCTCCCCCGGACACGAGATCGACGTGTGCACCGAGGTGCGCAGCGGCGACGTCGTCGTCATGCCCTACGGGTACCACGGCCCCTCCGTCGCCGCCCCCGGCTACGACCTCTACTACCTCAATGTCATGGCCGGCCCCGCCGAGGACTCGGTCTGGCTGATGACCGATGATCCTCATCACACCTGGATCCGCCGGTCGTGGGGGACCCAGGAGATCGACCCCCGACTGCCGATGACAGAGATGAACTAGCCCCCACCGACAACTCGACGGGAACGCCTTCGTTTCCGTCCCGACCAGGAGAAACAATGACCACTAGTCCCGTACCCACGGTTCGTCTGACGGTGGCTCAGGCCACCATCCGGTTCCTCGTCAACCAGTGCTCCGAGCGCGATGGCCGTGAGCAGCGTCTCATCGCGGGGGCCTTCGGCATATTCGGACACGGCAACGTCGCCGGGATCGGGCAGGCCCTGCTGCAGAACGAACTCGACCCAGAGCCCGACGGGGGCCCGATGCCCTACATCATGCCCCGTAACGAGCAGGGCCAGGTGCATGCGGCCTCGGCGTACGCGAAGAGCAGGAACCGTCTTCAGGCGATGATGTGCACCGCCTCCATCGGCCCCGGCTCGCTCAACATGGTCACGGGTGCGGCGTTGGCGACGACCAACCGTCTCCCGGTCCTGCTCTTCCCCTCGGACCAGTTCGCCACCCGGTATCCCGATCCTGTCCTGCAGCAGATCGAGAACGCCCAGACCCTCGACACCACGTGCAATGACGCGTTCCGCCCGGTCTCCGCGTTCTTCGACCGCATCAACCGCCCCGAGCAGCTGCTCCCCTCGCTCATGCAGGCGATGCGCACGCTGACCGATCCGGCCGACACCGGTGCGGTCGTCCTGGCGATGCCCCAGGACGTCCAGGCCGAGGCCTTCGACTTCCCCGTCGAGATGTTCCGCAGGCGCGTGTGGCACGTGCGCCGCCCGCCGGTCGACCAGGCCTCCCTCGCGCGCGCCGCGGAGCTCATCAGGTCCTCGAGACGCCCCCTGGTCATCGCCGGCGGCGGCGCCATCTACTCCGAGGCCTCCGAGCAGCTGCGGGAGCTCGCCTCCCGGACCGGTATCCCGGTGGCGGACACGCAGGCCGGCAAGGGCGCCATCAACTCCGATCACGCCCAGTCGGTGGGCGGCGTCGGCTCGACTGGCGGCGACGCGGGCAACCACATCGCGGACAACGCGGACCTGGTCATCGGTGTGGGGACGCGCTACTCCGACTTCACGACGGCATCGCGGACCCAGTTCAAGAACCCCGACGTCCGTTTCGTCAACATCAACGTCAAGGCCTTCGACGCCGTCAAGAACAGCGGGGAGATGCTCGTGGCGGACGCGCGCGAGGCCCTCACGGCGCTGACCGCGGCCCTCGACGGGTATTCGGTCGACGCCGCGTACGCCGCCGAGGTCGCGCGGGAGAAGGAGGCCTGGGACAGGCGCGTGGACGAGTGCTACCACCTCGGGCACGGGCCGCTGCCCGCCCAGACCGAGGTCTTCGGCGCCCTGAACGAGCTCATGGGCGATCAGGACGTCGTCATCAATGCCGCGGGTTCCATGCCCGGCGACCTCCAGGCGCTGTGGAGGGCCCGCACGCCCGTCCAGTACCACGTGGAGTACGCCTTCTCCTGCATGGGCTACGAGATCCCCGCGGCGATGGGCGTCAAGCTCGCGCTGCCCGACTCCGAGGTCGTCTCGATCGTCGGAGACGGCTCCTATCAGATGCTCCCGATGGAACTGGCCACGGTCGCCCAGGAGGGCATCAAGGTCATCTACGTGCTGCTGCAGAACTACGGCTTCGCCTCGATCGGGTCGCTGTCCGAGTCGCGTGGCTCCCAGCGCTTCGGCACGCGCTACCGCCGCGGAGGCCCCGGCGCGTCGCACACCGCCGACGGGGAGCTGCTCGGCGTCGACATCGCGGCCAATGCCCGCTCGTGGGGCATCGATGTCATCGAGGCCCACGGCATCGAGGAGTTCAAGGACGCCTACCACCGGGCCGTCGGCTCCGATCGTCCGACGATGATCCACATCGAGACCGATCTGTACGGCCCGAACCCGCCGGCGTCGTCGTGGTGGGACGTGCCCGTCTCGCAGGTCTCGCGCATCGACAGCACGCAGGCGGCCCATCAGGACTACCTGCGCGACCGCGCACCACAGCGCCACTACCTGTGAAGCGCGGTCGCCCGCGGCTCCTGCACTGACACGGCAAGCGCCTCCACAAGGCCACTTATTTGTAAGAACAAATATCCCCATACTAATTACAAATGGATGGATGCGGGGTAAACTGAATCGCGGATGACGGCTCGCCGCCTGCTCTCCCCATGGCGGGCTCGCAGCGGTCGGGGGCATCCGCCTGTACGGACCACATGAAATCCACACTCCAGAGGAGTTCACGGACAATGAAGATGATTGAGCACTGGGTCGACGGCGCATATTACAGCGGTGCGCCGGCGGGGCGCCTCCCCGTCGAGAATCCCGGTACGGGAGAGGTGGAGGCCGAGCTGCTCCAGGCCTCCGCGGCTGATCTCGACCACGCCGTCGAGGTGGCTCGGCGGGCTCAGAAGGAATGGGCGCAGGTATCCCTCGCCAGGCGCGTGGCCATCATGTTCCGCATGCGCCAGCTGATCCTCGACCACCAGGACGAGATGGCGAGGCTGATCGTCGCCGAGCACGGCAAGAACTACTCCGACGCCATCGGCGAGATCCAACGCGGCCGTGAGACCTTCGACTTCGCGACGGCGATCAACGTCGCTCTCAAGGGCGAGTACTCCTACGACATCTCGACCGGTGTCGACATCCACACGCTTCGCCAGCCGGTGGGCGTCGTCGCCGGCATCTGCCCCTTCAACTTCCCCGCCATGGTGCCGATGTGGATGCACCCGCTGGCCGTCGCCACCGGCAACGCGTTCATTCTCAAGCCCGCGTCGCCGACCCCCTCGGCGGCGCTCCTCACCGCGGAGCTCTACAAGGAGGCGGGCCTGCCCGACGGCGTCTTCAACGTCGTCGCCGGAAACCGCGACATCGTCTCCAAGGTCCTCGAGCACCCCGGGATCGACGCCATCTCCTTCGTCGGGTCCACGCCGGTCGCCCATGTCATCCAGGACACGGGCATCACCCACGGCAAGCGCGTGCAGGCGCTCGGCGGGGCGAACAACCACGCGATCGTCATGCCCGACTCCGATCTGGACTTCGCCGCCCAGCACATCTCGGCCGCCGCCTTCGGCGCCGCCGGCGAGCGCTGCATGGCCCTGCCGGTCGTCGTCGCCGTCGGCGGCATCGGCCCGGACCTGGCGCAGCGTGTCAAGGCCCATGCGCAGGGCATCAAGGTCGGCTACGGCCTGGACGAGGGCGTCGAGATGGGCCCGGTCATCGACGCGAAGGCCAAGAAGCGCATCGTCGGCCTCATCGACGACGCGGAGAAGCGCGGGGCCGAAGTGGTGCTCGATGGCCGGTCCCTGGTGATCCCCGGTCACGAGAACGGCCACTTCCTCGGTCCGACCATCATCGACGGAGTCCCGCTCGACGCCCCGGCGTACACCGAGGAGGTCTTCGGCCCGGTCCTGACCATCGTCCACGCCGGCACCTACGACGAGGCCATGAGGATCGTCAATTCCTCGCCCTTCGGCAACGGTTCGGCGATCTTCACGAATGATGGCGGCGTCGCCCGCCGCTTCACGCTGGACACCGAGGCGGGCATGGTCGGCGTCAATGTGCCGATCCCGACCCCGGTCGCCTACTACTCCTTCGGCGGATGGAAGGAGTCGCTGCTCGGCGACACCCACATCCACGGACCCGAGGGCGTCAAGTTCTACACCCGCGCCAAGGCGATCACCACGCGGTGGCCCTCCGAGAAAACCTACGCGGCAACGATGTCCTTCCAGCGCGAGGAGTGATCCCCTCCTGTTGAGCCGGCGTCGGCTCCGTGCCACGTGCCCCGCAGTCCCCAGGCTGCGGGGCACGCTTCTTCTCGACGCCCGGGGGCCGCGGAGCGGGACAGGGGGCGAGCCGGCCGGGGCCACGAGTGCGCATCGCGGTCAGGTACCCGACGCGGTCAGGTACCCGAACAGTCTCCGATCCCCGCCAGCCGGAGCCGGCCGGCACGCATTTTCAGCAGACACCAGGGGAACCCGTCCGAGGTCCGAAAATCCTGACGATCGTTCCTGCACGCGCCCGCCGCGCCGCTCCCCGGCTGCCCTCCACGGCGCATCTTCGCGGACGGACGTCTGGGGACGGCGAAGGGTTCGGCCCCGCGGACAGGACCGCGGGGCCGGACCCCAGCAACATGACTCAGGGACGGGTCAGGGGCCGAGGCCCCCGCTTGTCAGCTGAACTCCTTCTCGAAGCGCAGCTCGAGCTCCTCCAGCGAGTCGTACTTCGTCTCGGGGACGAATTTCTTGTAGAAGATGAGCGAGAAGACGTTGAGCACTGCGAAGATCAGATAGGTCAGTGCCCCGCCCAGGTCCTCCATCATGATCGGGAAGACGATGGCGACGATGCCGTTGGCGATCCACAGGGCGCCGACCGCCATGCCCATCGAGAGGCCGCGGATCTTCGCGGGGAAGAGCTCCGAGACGAGGACCCAGGTCACCGTGCCCGACTGCTTCGCGAAGACGAACAGGCAGACGATGACGAGAACCAGGTACGGGGCGAACGCGGGCGCACCGAGGATCGTCCCGTCCTCCTGCTGGTAGGGCTGGATGAAGAAGAAGAACACCCCTGCGAGCAGGGTCAGCGAGATGACGATCGAGGACTCCTGGTAGATACCGATGTGCCGGCGCGCGAACCGGGCGATGAGCAGGAAGCCGACGCCGGAGCCGAGGAAGGACACGGCGCCGGAGACCACGTTGAGGCTGATGGAGTCGCTCATCGGCAGACCTGCGGCGCTGAGCACCTTGGGCATGTAGTACATGGCCGTATTGATGCCGGTCAACTGGTCCGCGAGTCCGAGGACGATACCGATGACGAGCAGGCGCCTGGTCCATTTCGTGCTCCAGATCTGCCCCAGGCCCCATTTCTCCTGCTTGGCCTCGGCGCGCTGGATCTCCAGCATCTCGTTGAGCTCACCGGCGATGGGGCCGTCCTTCTCCTCGTCGCGCACGCGCTTGAGGGCGCCGACGGCCTCGGCGATCCTCAGATTGGCGGCGTACCAGCGGGAGGACTCCGGCATCAGGCGGATACCGATCCACAGTGCGATGGCGGGGATCGAGGCGAGGATGAGCATGTAGCGCCACGTCGATCCGTTGCCGTCGGACACCACGATCCCGGCGATGTGCTGGACCTTCTCCCAGTCGACGACCGCTCCCGGAGCGTAGGCCCCGCTGGGATCGTTCTGGACGGTGACGGAGGGCCCGCCGTTCGCATGGGCGATGACCGCATTCATCGCGTATGCGAGGAGCTGACCGCCGACGATCATGAACTGGTCGACCGCGACGAGCACACCACGGATCCGCTTCGGCGCCGTCTCCCCCAGGAAGACGGGCACCGTGGCGGAGGCGCCGCCGACCGCGAAGCCCAGGATGATGCGGAACAGGTACAGCATCCAGATGTTCACCGAGAACGTGCAGCCCAGCGCCCCCGCGAGGAAGACGATCGCCAGCACCGTGATGTTGTGCCGGCGCCCGTACTTGTCGGAGAGCCTGCCGCCGAAGGTCGCGCCGAGGGCCGCGCCGAAGCACAGCAGGCCGCCGACGAAGCCCTCCTCGACCGTCGTCATGGTGAGACCGTGCGCGGCATGGGGCAGATGCATGTACGGCAGGGCCGCGGCGATGACGCCCGTGTCGTAGCCGAACAGCAGCGAGCCCAAGGTGGCCACGGCCGCGATCGCCCCGAGGGAGCGTCTCTTCCCGGAGGCCGGCGTTGTCCTCACCAGCTCCTCGATCCTCTCCGGTGTGTAGTCATCCACCGTAAGTTGACTGTCGGACATTTACTCTCCTTGTTCGAAGGTCCTCGTCGTCAGTTCGCCTCAAGGGCGACCGTCTCATCACTGAGACGCGATGGGGGTGGGAACCCCGTTGTGCCCGCTCATGGCCTTCCCGGGGGCACTGTCCGCAGGGGCCTGAGATCAGCCGTCGAATTCGTCGTGCAGGCGCTCGAGCATCCTCCGGTTGATCTCATCGGCCTTCTCGTGCCAGCCGAAGACGCACACCGACAGCACACCGTCGAAGCCTGTTCCCCGAAGGGTCGAGAAGACCTCGTCCCACGGGACCTCGCCCATGCCGATCTCGTTGTGCTGGTGAACGGTGACATCGGCCCCGGGGGGATTGATGATGTAGCGATTGCCGTCGTTGGCGCGGTGGTTGAAGGAGTCGGAGACGTGCACCTCGCGCAGCTTGCCCGCATCGGCGGCGCTGCGGATCATGCGCCCGACGTCACCGGCACCGTCGGACAGGTGGAAGGTGTGCGGGCAGCAGTACTCGTAGCCGATCCAGTCCTCGTCGACCCCGCGGACGATCTCGAGTGCGCGATCGTGCAGCTCGACGAAGTCGTAGGGGTGCGCCTCCATGGCGAGGCGGATCCCGTACCGCTCGAAGTCGGGCGTGAGCTCCTCGATCGAGCGATACCACTGGTGCTCGGACTCGCGGGCCCGGTTGCGGTCCCCCGAGAACTCGGAGACGATGTCGCGCACGCCCAACCGGTCGGCGACCTCCAGCAGCCGGCGCCAGTTGCGCACCTGGGCCCGCCTCTCCTGCTCGTCCACGGCGGACCAGTTGAAGACCGGGTTGAGGGTGCGGATGGTGACGCCGGTCTGCCGCTGCGCCCTGTTCAGCTCGTCGATGAGGGCGCTGTCGGCCTTCGGGTAGTGGTGCCAGAAGTGGAAGTCCGAGCGGGGCGACAGCTCCACGTGCTCGAAGCCGAGCTCGGCCGCCTTGCGCAGGGTGTCCGGCGCCGACATGGTCATGTAGTACATGTTGGGGTCAAGAGCGATGTCAACCACGGGAACTGCTCCTATTCAGATCAACGACGATGTCGATGCCCTTCATATTGTCATGACAATCAGGATTTGGGAAGTCTCGCACCGCTACCGATCGAATCGCCCCGACGGCAGAGACGGCTCCCGGCCAGCCCCACCGGCGTCGGGGCGGGGGAGGCCTTCCAGGGAACCTACCACATCCCTCATTTGTCATAACATTAGTTGACAGCTCCCTCCCGGAGGGCTTCAATTGAGTGCATGGCGTCCCGGCATCGCTGACGGGGCGCGGGAATCCAACTCGCATAGGAGAGAAGCAGCGCATGACCATCGAATACACTCCAGGCCCCCTCCTCGACGCGTCCCGGAACACCCCGACCGCCCTGTGGAACGACTCGGCTGACCCCGATGAGTTGAGGCAGTCGATCTCCTTCGGCGGTGTGGGCGCGACCTGCAACCCGTCCATCGCCTACACCTGCATCAACCAGCGCAAGGACGTGTGGCTGCCCCGCATCGCCGAGCTCGCGAGGGAGATGCCCGAGGCCACCGAGTCCCAGATCGGCTGGCAGGTCGTGCGCGAGCTGAGCATCGATGCCGCCAGGCTGCTCGAGCCCATCTTCGACGAGCAGAACGGCCGCAACGGGCGACTCTCCATCCAGACCGATCCGCGCCTGGCCCGCAACGCCAAGGCCCTGGCCGATCAGGCCGAGGAGTTCTCCAAACTCGCCAAGAACATCATCGTCAAGATCCCCGCCACCTCGGTGGGCGTCACGGCGATCGAGGACGCCACCTACCGCGGCGTCTCGGTCAACGTGACCGTCTCCTTCTCCGTGCCGCAGGCCATCACCACCGGCGAGGCCATCGAGCGCGGCCTCAAGCGCCGCGAGGCCGAGGGCCGGGACGTCTCCACGATGGGTCCCGTCGTCACCCTCATGGGCGGGCGCCTGGACGACTGGATCAAGATCGTCGCCAAGCGGGACAACCTCTTCATCGACCCCGGTCACCTCGAATGGGCCGGCGTGGCCGCCCTCAAGCGCGCCTACCACGAGTTCCAGTCCCGCGGGTTGCGCGCCCGCGTACTGTCGGCCGCCTTCCGCAATGTCATGCACTGGTCCGAACTCGTCGGCGGCGATCTCGTCGTCTCCCCGCCCTTCAAGTGGCAGAGGCTCATCAACGACTCGGGGTACGAGGTCGTCAATCGCATCGACGAGCCGGTCGCCCCCGAGATCATGAAGACCCTGCAGGGCATCCCCGAGTTCGTCCGCGCCTACGAGCCCGACGGCATGGCCCCCGAGGAGTTCGACACCTTCGGCGCCACCCTCCGCACGCTGCGCGGCTTCCTCCAGGCCGACGCCGACCTGGACACCCTCGTGCGCGACGTCATCATGCCCCAGCCATGAGCCGGGCCCCGGCAACCGCTCACATTCCGCAACCCCGTAACGAGGAGCAAGGATGCTCAACATCGCCGTCATTGGCGCAGGCCGTATCGGCCAAGTTCACGCCCAGACCATCGCGGGGCACTCGCAGGCCTCCCTCGCGCTCGTCTGCGACCCCGTCGGAGATGCCGCCGCGAGACTCGCGGCGCAGTACGACGCCCGATCCGACAAGGAAGCCGACCAGGCCTTCGCGGACCCGGGGATCGACGCCGTCATCATCGGGTCCCCCACCCCGCTGCACATCCCCCACCTCCTCGCCGCCGCCAAGGCCGGCAAGGCCGTCCTGTGCGAGAAGCCCATCGCCCTGGACATGAGGGACGTCGAGGCGGTCAGGGCCGAGCTCGACGCCGTCACCACCCCCGTCATGTTCGGCTTCAACCGGCGCTTCGACCCGTCCTTCGCCGCGGTGCGCGCGGCCGTGGAGGCCGGGCGCGTCGGCGAGCTGGAGCAGCTGACGATCATCTCGCGGGACCCGGCCGCCCCTCCGGTGGAGTACATCAAGGTCTCCGGCGGCATCTTCCGCGACATGACCATCCACGACTTCGACACCGCCCGCTTCTTCCTGGGCGA
>NZ_CAUTOU010000051.1:0-16702 GCF_963539965.1 uncultured Propionibacterium sp. | reverse complement strand
CGACGATGCCGCCGACCCTGCCGATCTCGTCGGTGGCCATCTGGCCGAGCGAGCGTCCGCCGCGGCGCATCGAGAAGAACAGGACGAGCATGTCCTGGATGGCCCCGGCCAGGCAGACGCCGATGACGATCCACAGCGTGCCGGGCAGGTAGCCCATCTGGGCGGCGAGTACGGGCCCGACCAGCGGGCCGGCGCCGGCGATGGCGGCGAAGTGGTGCCCGTAGAGGACGACCCTGTTCGTCGGGTCGAAGTCCTTGCCGTTGTTGATGCGCTCGGCCGGCGTGGCGTTCGAGTCGTCCGGGCGCATGATCTTGTGCTGGACGTACAGGGCGTAGAACCGGTAGGCGATCGCGTAGGTGCACACGGCGGTGATGACGAACCAGATGGTGTTGACCCGCTCGCCGCGCACCACGGCGAGCATCGTCCAGCCGAGCACGCCCAGCGCGGTGATGACCGCCCACAGGACGATCTTCCTGGGGGTCCACCTGGTTCCGGGTCTGGTGCCGATCGGTACGCCCTTCGAGTTGCGGATGACGCGCCGGGCCTCCTCAGGCGTGTAGGCGGGTGGCGCTGCTGTTGGCGTCTGTTCGGCCATGGATGGATTCACCTGGATTCGATCGGATGCTGACGAGACGAATGGATGTGACAGGGCGGGGCGGCCGGGGCGCCATCCTCGGGGCTCCGACCCGATCGGTTTCCGGCGCCGTGCGGACCACGCGCTGCCGACCCTGGCGCCGACCGGGTCGCCTGCTGCTCATAGTAGGAGCAGGGTCGGGTCACTGACTAGGGGTTGGAGCAGGGTCGAGGCGTCGTCAGCTGATTGCGAAAACCAGTGTGACAGGCGGATCGCGGGTTGGAGCGGATCAGCGGTCGGCGGCGGGAACCCGCCGCCGGTCACACCCTGACGACCCGGCCGGGGTTGGAGTAGATGCTCATCCGCTCGCCCCTGACGAACCCGGCCAGTGTCAGGCCGGTCTCGTCGGCGGTCTGGACGGCCAGGGCGGTGGGCGCCGAGATGCCCGCCAGGACGGGAATACCGGCCAGGACGGACTTCTGCGCGAGCTCGAAGCCGATGCGCCCCGAGACCATGAGCACGCAGCCGCTCGCAGGACGGCGTCCGTTGAGCATCGCCCAGCCGACCACCTTGTCGACCGCGTTGTGCCGGCCGATGTCCTCGCGGGCCGCCAGCAGCTCGCCGGCGGGGGAGAACAGGGCTGCGGCGTGCGTGGCGCCCGTGCTGGAGAAGGCCCGCTGCGCCCGGCGCAGCCCGTCCGGCAGGGACAGGACCGTTGCCGCCGCCACAGGGATCTGGTCGGCGCGCAGGTCGAAGCGGGAAGCCCTCTCGAGGGCCTCGATCGTGTCGGTGCCGCAGACGCCGCAGGCGGACGAAGTCACCACCTGGCGCCCGGTGCCGGGCGGCCGGACGCCGTCGGCGAGTCTGATCTGCAGGACGTTGTAGGTGTTGCGCGGCAGCCCGGTGAGCTCGTCCGTGACGGTGCCGGTGCAGTAGCGGGCGCTGGCGATGTCCCCCGGGCCGGCGATGACCCCCTCGGAGGCGAGGAAGCCGTGCACCAGCTCCATGTCGTGGCCCGGGGTGCGCATCGTCGTGGAGTACCTCATCGGGCCCAGGCGTATCTCGAGGGGCTCCTCGACGGCGAGCGTGTCGACGGCGCCGACCCCGCCGGGATGGTGCTCGTCGATGCGCACGACACGATGGCGCGTGGTGACGCGGCCCATTGACTGTCTCCTCCTCCGGCGCTCCGGCGCCATGATCCGTGCCGCCGCGAGCGGTTCGCCGGGCGCCCCGCATCCCCTGGTCCGCGGTGCCGCCCGCTGTGGCCGGGGCAGGACCGGTCACAGCAGCGCGGGCTCGTGCAGACCGCTCAGCCGGCCCGGGACCGGCGCGTCGGCGAGCTTCTCGACCCGGATGGCGCAGACCTTGTACTCGGGGATGAAGCACAGGGGGTCGGTCGCGTCGTTGGCCACGACATTCGGATTGCCCTGCGCGAAGTGGAAGGTCATGAAGGCCTCGCCCTCGCCGACCCTGTCGCCGACCCAGGCCTGCGTCTCGATGGCGCCGCGGCGCGAACTGACTCGTACCCGGTCGCCCTGGGCGATGCCCAGCTCCCGCGCGTCGGTCTCATTGATCTGGATGTACGACTCCGAGGCGATCTCGTCCAGACCCTCCGTGCGGTGGGTCATCGCGCCGGTGTTGTAGTGGTAGAGCATGCGGCCGGTGCTCAGCAGGATCGGGTAGTCCTCGTCCGGCACCTCGTTCGGCTCCTGGTACTCGGTGGGGTAGAAGTAGCCCAGCCCGCGCTTGAACGCGCCGACGTGCATGATCGGCGTGCCCGGGTGGTCCTTCGCGGGGCAGGGCCACTGAAGCGACTCGCCGGCGTCCAGGCGGGCGTGCGAGATGCCGCCGAAGTCCGGGTCGACCAGGCCGATCTCGTCCATGATGTCCGAGGCGTTCCCCAACGTCTCGGGGTAGCCCATACGGCGCATGACCTCGGCGAAGATCCACGTGTCGAGGCGGGCGTCGCCGGGGGCGTCCACCGCCTTGCGCACGCGCTGGACGCGGCGCTCGGTATTGGAGAAGGTGCCCTCCTTCTCCACGTACGCCGCCCCGGGCAGGACGACGTCGGCCAGCTCTGCGGTCTGCGTCATGAACAGCTCGTCGACGACCAGGAGGTCGAGCGCCTCCAGGCCCGCCCTGACGTGGGCCGTGTTCGGATCGCTGACGATCGGGTCCTCGCCGAAGACGAACAGGCCCCTGATGCGGCCCTCGACGGCCGCGCCGAACACCTGGGTGGCGCGCAGGCCGACCTCGTGCGACAGCGGCCTGCCCCAGACGCGCTCGAACTTGGCCATGACGCCGGGGGCGTCGAACCTCTGGTAGCCGGGCATGTTGTGCGGCTCGCAGCCCATGTCGCAGGCGCCCTGCACGTTGTTCTGGCCGCGCAGCGGGTTGATGCCGCAGCCCGGCCTGCCGTACTTGCCGACGACCATCGCCAGATTCGACAGCGACATGACGTTCTGGGTGCCGCTGGTGTGCTCGGTGACGCCCAAGCAGTAGATGATCGGGGCCCGCTCGGCCCTCGCGTAGATCTCGGCGGCCCGGTACAGGTCGGCTACCGGGATGTGGCACAGGCGCGCCACCTTGTCGGGCTCGTACCCGGCGACGATCTCGCGCAGCGCCTCGAAGCCCTCGGTGCGCTCGGCGATGAACTTCTCGTCGGCCCAGCCGTTGGAGATGATGATGTTCACCATCGCATTGGCGAAGGCGATGTCGGTGCCGGGCTTGATGGGCAGGTGCAGGGCCGCCATCGAGGTGAGATCGGTCCTGCGGGGGTCGACGACGATCAGTTCGGCGCCGGCCCGTGCGGCGGCGCGGATCTGCGAGCCCATGACCGGGTGCGCCTCGGTGGTGTTCGAGCCGACGAGCAGGATCGCGTCGACGCCGTGGGTGACGTCGCGGATCGTGTTCGTCATGGCGCCGGAGCCGAGCGTGGCGGCCAGGCCGGTGACCGAGGCGGAGTGGCAGACGCGCGCGCAGTTGTCGACGTTGTTGGTGCCGATGCCGGCGCGCATCATCTTCTGGAACATGTAGTTGTCCTCGTTCGGCGCGCGCGAGCAGGAGAAGCCCGCGATGGCGTCCGGCCCGGACTCGGCGATGATGGCCTTCATCCTGTCGGTGATGAGGTCGAGGGCCTCGTCCCAGTCGGCCTTGCGGAACCGCCCGTTCTCCTTGATGAGGGGATCGGTGAGACGGTCGGCGGAGGAGACGAACTTGTAGGAGCCGAACTTGCCCTTGACGCACAGGATGCCGCGGTTGGCCGGGCCGTAGGCCGGCTCGACACCGACGACCCTGCCGCCGGCGACCTGCAGCTCGAGCTGGCAGCCGACGCCGCAGTGCGGGCAGGTGGTGACGACCTTCTTGTCGACCTGCCAGTCGCGGTAGCTGCGCTGGTGGTCCTTGGCCTCGAGGGCGCCGACGGGGCACACCGAGACGCAGTTGCCGCAGGACTCGCAGTTGGTCAGCTCCCAGGGCATCTCCCAGCCGGTCGACATCCGGGTGTCGAAGCCGCGCTGGGCGAGGGCGATGACATTGCGCCCCTGCAGGTCGCCGCAGGCGCGCACGCAGCGGCGGCACATGATGCAGCGGTCCGCGTGGAAGGTGAGGAAGGGATTGGACGAGTCGACCCTGTGCCCGATGAAGCGGCCGGCGGGGAAGTCGGTGCGGTCGATGCGGTACTGCATCGAGTAGTCCTGCAGGCGGCAGTCGCCGTTGGCCGCGCACCGGAAGCAGTCGAACTCGTGGTTGGAGCACAGCAGGTCCACGATGAAACGGCGGGACTCGAAGATCTCGTCGTCCATCGTGACGACCTCCATGCCCTCGGCCACCGGCTCGGCGCACGAGACCCTCATCCTCGTGCGGCCCCGTTGGGCGATCTTGACCATGCACATGCGACAGGACCCGTCGGGGGCCAGGTCCCTCATCTGACACAGCGTGGGGATCTCGACCCCCAGCTCGCGGCAGGCCTCCAGGACGGTGAGGCCCTCGGGCACGTCGTGCTCGCACCCGTCGATGCGCATGCGGACGGTCCGGACCGGCTCGGCGCCATTCAGGCCGGCCCTCCGGATGGGGTTCGGTGCCGGGGTGCTAGACATTGACCGGTTCCCTCGCGAGTGCCGCCTCGAAGGCGGGCAGCGCGCCGTTCAGCGCGCTGAGGACCGGCACGTCGATGCACTGGCCCAGGCCGCAGGCCGACAGTTTGTGGACCTGCTCGGTGGTGGTGCGCAGGCGCTGGATGTCGTCGGGTTCGCCGCGGCCGGCGGCCAGGCGCTCCAGCACCTCCCAGACGCGGGTGGTGCCCAGCCGGCAGGGCGTGCACTTGCCGCACGACTCCTTGCGGAAGAAGACCATCACCTGGCGCAGGTAGTCGACGATGTCGACCGTGTCGTTCATGACGACGATCGCTCCCGAGCCGACCGCCTTGCCCCCCGACCACTCGTCGTCGTAGTCGTAGGGGGCGTCCAGGCAGTTCTCGAACCCGATCGGTCCCGAGTGCCCGCCGCAGTGGACGAAGCCGAGATCGCCGCCGACGACGCCGCCGCCGAACTGCGGGGACCAGATGAGATCGCGCAGCGTGCGGCCCCCGAGCGGCACCTCGAAGACGCCCGGGTGCGCGACGTGGCCGCAGATGGAGATGAGCTTCGTGCCGCCGCCGTTGCCCGAGCCCTGGGCGCGGTAGTGCTCGCCGCCGTTGGCCAGGACGAGCATGACATCGGCGTAGCTCTCGACGTTGTTGACCAGCGTCGGCCTGCCGTAGAGGCCGACCTCGGCCAGGTGCGGGGGCTTGATGCGCGGGCGGCCCGGTTTGCCCTCGATGGAATTGAGCATGGCGGAGTTCTCGCCGCACACGTAGGCGCCGCCGCCCGAGACCGTGTCGATGTCGTAGTCGAAGCCCTCGACGCCCAGGACGCTGCGCCCGAGCAGGCCCGCGTCGCGGGCCTGCTGCAGGCAGGCGCGCAGGATCCCGAACTCCTCGGGGTACTCGCCGCGCACGTAGATGATGCCCTTCGGCGAGTCGAAGACGTAGCCGGCGATGGTCATCCCCTCGATGACCGAGTACGGGTTCTTCTCGAGCAGGAGCTGATCCTTGAAGGTGCCCGGCTCGCCCTCGTCGGCGTTGCAGATGACGTACTTCGGGTCGCCCTCGATACGGGCCAGCTGGCCCCACTTCCTCCCGGTGGGATAGGCGGCGCCGCCACGGCCGCGCACGTAGCCGGTGGAGATCTCCTCGATCACCTTGTCGGGGCCCATCGCCACGGCGTTGCGCAGCCCCCGGTAGCCGCCCTGGCCGAGGTAGACGGACAGCTGCTTCTGGTCCTCGTCGTCGCCGACGTGCTCGAGCAGGCGGTCATACATGCCGGCTCACCCGATCCTGCTCGGCGCGGTCGTCGGCGACCAGCCGGTCGATCAGGCCGCGGAGCGCGGCGGGGGAGACCCGCTGGTGCGCCCTGTCGTCGATCTTGACGTTCGGCGCCGTGGCGCAGCGGCCGAAGCACGGGACGGTCTCGACGCGGACGGCGCCGTCCGGGGTCGCCTCGTCCACGGCGACGCCCAACTGCTCGGCGGCGGTGCGCTGCAGGACGTCGCCGCCCTGGAAGAAGCAGGGAGTGCTCTCGCAGATCTCCACGCGGTGCCGTCCGTGCGGGACGGCGTGAAGCATGTGGTAGAAGGTCACGATCTCGTACACGGCGGTAGGGGTCATGCCCATGTCGGCGGCCACCTGCGCGGCCACCTCCTGGCTGACGTGGTGCTCGGAGCTGACGTGCTGGATGTCCTGGAGGATGGACAGGATGTGCTCACGCGAATGGTCCCAGCGTGCGAGGATCCCAGCGACCTCGTCGCGGGTCGGATCAGTCATCGTTCGCTCTCCTCCGAACTGATCGGCCACTGCTCATCCGATTCTCCCGGTGGCCCCGCCGCGGACCGCAAGGAGCTACGGCCCGCCGCGAGCGGATCGGGTCCGAGTCGGTCCGTTTCGCCGACCGGGGCCCACGATAGCGCCCGGACGCACCAGCACAATGCCGGGGCCGGTGGTGGGTCCGCGCATTCCCCGCCCGGACCGCCGGACGCCTGCCGTGTTCGGTGTCAGGCCTTGTGAGGACATGGCGTGCTCGCCTCCGGCGGCGCGTCGGGATGAGTGCAGGCTGGCCTGACTGGATTGTGGCGGTACCGGTTCCTCACCCCCATGCGCACCCTGATGGGAGGAAGTGCATCATCTTGCAGGATCCAGTGCACATCTTACAGTTTTCAAACGAAACCCCTCGTGGAACTGGCCTCCGGTCTCGTGATGATGAAAGCGTGTTCCACGGCTTCCCCCTAGGGGAGTTCCGGCCGGGCCCGTGCACGGTGAGTGCATGAACCGGTTCGGCAGCTGTCGACCGCATGTCGTCAGGCACACGTCCAATCCGACACAAGTCCAATCCGACACAAGGGAGTTCCACATGATTCCTCTTGTCTCCTCGGCGGCCATCTTCGGCTCCGAGTTCCTCGGCACCGCATTGCTCATGCTGCTCGGCGTGGGCGTCGTTGCGAACCACAGCCTTCCGAAAACCGGTGGCCACGGTGGTGGCCCCCAGTTCATCAACTGGGGCTGGGGCATCGCGGTCATGGTGGGCGTCTACGGCGCCTACCAGACCGGCGGTCATCTCAACCCGGCCGTCACCGTCGGTCTCGCCGCCGCGGGCAAGGACCTCGCCCCGGGGATCCCCGCGACCGGGGCCAACATCGCGATCTACATCATCGCCCAGCTCTGCGGCGGTTTCGTCGGCGCCATCCTGGCCTGGCTGGTCTACAAGAAGCAGTACGACGAGGACTGCGATCAGGCCGTCAAGCTCGGCACCTTCTGCACCGCCCCGCGGATCCGCGCCTACGGCTGGAACTGCCTCGTCGAGGTCATCGCGACCTATGTCCTGGTGATCTGGGTCATCATCTCCGGTTACACGAACGTGGCCAGCATCACCAGTGCGAACGGCGTCGAGCAGATCAGTGGCTCGGTGATCGGCCCCCTGGGCGTCATGCTCGTCATCGTGGGCATCGGCAACAGCCTCGGCGGCCCCACCGGGTACGCCCTGAACCCGGCCCGTGATCTCATGCCGCGGCTGGCCCACGCCATCCTGCCCATCAGGGGCAAGGGCGGCTCCGACTGGGCCTATGCATGGGTCCCGGTCGTCGGCCCGCTCGTCGGCGGCGCCCTGGCCGGTCTCACCTATCAGATCTTCTGGTGAGCGTCGGTGCCCGCTGCGAGCGAGCACGTCGGCGTGCAGCGGGCACCGTCCATCTCTCAGTTCGCCGGACCGATGCGCTCACGGCCGAGCGCATCACAGTTGAAAGGAGCAACCCCCATGGCAGAAGAAGAGAAGTACATCCTGGCCATCGACGAGGGCACCACCTCGGCGCGGGCCATCATCTTCAACCATGCCGGACGCATCGTCGCGACCGGCCAGCAGGAATTCGAGCAGATCTTCCCGCGCGCGGGCTGGGTCGAGCACAACCCGATCGAGATCTGGGAGGCCGTCCGCGCAGTCGTCGGCCAGGCCCTGTCCGAGGCCGAGATCAACCGCCACCAGCTCGCCGCGGTGGGCATCACCAACCAGCGCGAGACGGCCGTCGTATGGGACCGTCAGACCGGCGAGCCCGTCTACAACGCCATCGTCTGGCAGGACACCCGCACGCAGAGGATCTGCGAGGAGCTGGCCGGCGAGGAGGGACCGGACCGCTTCAAGGACATCTGCGGCCTGCCCCTGAACACCTACTTCGCGGGCCCCAAGGTCCGCTGGATCCTCGAGAACGTCGAGGGCGCCCGCGCCAGGGCCGAGGCCGGCGAGCTCCTCATGGGCACCATGGACACCTGGGTCCTGTGGAACCTCACCGGCGGTGTCGACGGCGGCGTGCACGTCACCGATGTGACCAACGCCTCGCGCACGATGCTCATGAACATCCAGACCCTGCAGTGGGACGAGCGCATGATCGAGGCCCTCGGAATCCCCGCCTCGATGCTGCCGCAGATCGAGTCGAGCTCCGAGATCTACGGCTACGGCCGCAAGAACGGCCTGCTCATCGACACGCCGATCGCCGGTATCCTGGGCGACCAGCAGGCGGCCACCTTCGGGCAGGCCTGCTTCGAGCCCGGCATGGCCAAGAACACCTACGGCACCGGTTGCTTCATGCTGCAGAACACCGGCACCGAGCCGGTCTTCAGCAGGAACGGTCTGCTGACCACCGTCTGCTACAAGATCGGGGACCGGCCCGCGGTGTACGCCCTCGAGGGCTCGATCGCCGTCGCCGGCTCGCTCGTGCAGTGGCTGCGCGACAACCTGAGACTGGTCTCCAGCGCACCCGACTCCGAGGCGCTGGCCGCCTCGGTGGACGACAACGGCGGCGCCTACTTCGTGCCGGCCTTCTCCGGCCTGTTCGCGCCGTACTGGCGCCCGGACGCCCGCGGCGCCCTCGTCGGTCTGACCCGCTATGTCAACCGCGGCCACATCGCCCGCGCGGTGCTGGAGTCCACGGCCTACCAGACCCGCGAGGTCCTGGACGCCATGAACGCCGACTCGGGCGTCCCGCTGACCGAGCTCAAGGTCGACGGCGGCATGACCGCCAACCAGCTGCTCATGCAGTTCCAGGCCGACCAGCTCGACGTGCCGGTCGTCCGCCCGGTCGTCGCCGAGACCACCGCCCTCGGCGCCGCCTACGCGGCCGGCATCGCGGTGGGCTTCTGGAGCGGCGAGCAGGACGTCGTCGACAACTGGGCCGAGGACACCCGCTGGGAGCCGGAGGCCGATCCCGCCGAGCGCGATCGCCTGTACCGCAACTGGAAGAAGGCCGTCCAGCGCACCCTGGACTGGGTCGACGAGGACGTCATCGAGTGACTCCGCCGGACGACTCGACGGGAAGGGCCCCTGACCGGGGCCCTTCCCCATCGTCCGGGCCCCTCGGCAGAGGCGGCCCCCGCCCGGGCCGGTACTAGACTCGGTGCGGCCCGTCGGGGCGCGGCCCCGGTCCGACGGTCCTGGCCCACATCGACTGAAAGGCACGGCATGGCTGGATCGGTCGTCGTCATAGGCAACTTCGACGGCGTTCACCGCGGTCACCGGGCGCTGCTCGGGCATGCCCGAGCCCGCGCCGCCGTCCTCGGCGGGGCGGGCGGGCCGCTGCCCGTCATCGCGGTGACCCTGTGGCCCCATCCCATGACCGTCTTCGCGCCCGACCGCGTGCCGCGCCTGCTCACCAGCCTCGACGACCGCATCGAGCTGTTGAAGCGCAACGGCGCCGCGCAGGTGCGCGTCGTCCAGTTCAGCGGCGAGGTCGCGGCGTGGTCGCCCTCCCATTTCGTCGAGCGCATCATCGACCCGCTCGATCCGCGGCTCGTCGTCGTCGGCGCCAATTTCACCTTCGGCAGGGGCGCCGCCGGCGACGCCCGGGTCCTCGCCGGGCTCGGGGCCGGGCGTTTCGAGACCACCGCCCTCGACCTGGTCGGGGCCGGGGGGACGGGCATCTCGTCCAGCCGCGTCCGCAAGGCCCTGGCCGCCGGCGACGTCACCACCGCCGCCGAGCACCTCGGCCGTTGGTTCTCGCTCTCGGGCGTCGTGGTCGTCGGCGACCAGCGCGGGCGCGCACTCGGCTTCCCGACCGCCAATCTGCCGATCCCGGCCGAACTGGCCACGCCCGGCGACGGCGTCTACGCCGGCTGGCTGCATCTCGTCGATGACCCGGGCACCGGGGCGCTGCCCGCCGCAGTCAGCGTCGGTACGAATCCGACCTTCGACGGCATCGAGCGGCGCGTCGAGTCCCATGCGCTCGGTCGCACCGATCTGGAGCTGTACGGCACGAGGATCCGCGTCGAGTTCGTCAGGCAGCTGCGCGGCCAGATGCGCTTCGACGGGGCCGACGAACTCGTCGTCCAGATGCGCCACGACGTGGCCGAGACCAGTGGGCTGCTGGCCGATTCTGCCAACGCGCCGACCGCCTGATAGAATCACCCAGTTGCCGTCGATCGGCCGCGGAACCTCAAGAGCCGCTCACGTACAGGATTGGGGCGGCGCCGCGCAGCGGGAACAGGAAGGGGGAGCGCCATCATGGACGCCGCCGAGAAGAAGAGGATCATCGAAGAGTACGCGACGCACCCGGGCGACACCGGTTCCCCCGACGTCCAGATCGCCCTGCTGACCAGGCGCATCTCGCACCTGACCGAGCACCTCAAGGAGCACAAGGGCGATCACCACAGCCGCCGTGGCCTGATGCTCATGGTCGGTCAGCGCCGCCGCCTGCTCAACTACGTGGCCAAGGAGGACATCAGCCACTACCGGGAGCTGGTCAAGCGCCTCGGTCTTCGCCGCTGAGGCGAAACGCGCCTCCAGGGCCGTCCGGCAAGGGGCCGGACGGCCCTTTTCCGTCGCGCCGGCGCCTCCCGCCGGGCACGGCGGCTGCCGTCACGGGACGCGCGGGAAGGCGGGCGAATAGGTGGAATTCGTCCCCGTCGGCTAGCCTTGACGGCAGTGCGCTCACCGCGCACACCCATCGGCGCCGCCGTCATGGTCGTCACACTCGGTCCTCGGTGGTGGGCCCCGGGCACGCCCCGGCGCCCTCGATCGAAGACCGGTCCTGATGAGCGTCCATGCCGGCGGCGATTCCCTAGCGAAAGGAATCCCATGGAGGGACCCGACGTCAAGTTCGCCGAGGCCGTCATCGACAACGGCTCGTTCGGCAGGCACGTCATCCGTTTCGAGACCGGCAAGCTGGCCAGGCAGGCCGACGGCTCCGCGGCCGTCTACCTCGACGGCGACACCATGCTGCTGAGCGCCACCACCGCCCAGAAGACCCCGCGCGAGTCCATCGACTTCTTCCCGCTGACCGTCGACGTCGACGAGAAGATGTACGCGGTCGGTCGTATCCCCGGCTCGTTCTTCCGCCGCGAGGGCCGTCCCGGCGAGGGCGCCGTCCTGGCCTGCCGTCTCATCGACCGTCCGCTGCGTCCCGCCTTCAGGAAGGGGCTGCGCAACGAGGTCCAGGTCGTCATCACCGTCCTCGCCCTCAACCCGCAGGTCGAGTACGACGTCGTGGCCATCAATGCCGCGTCCATGTCCACGCAGATCTCCGGCCTGCCCTTCAGCGGCCCGATCGGCGGCGTGCGCATCAGCCTCGTCGGCGACCAGTGGGTGTGCTTCCCCACGGTCGACCAGGAGAAGGAGGCCACCTTCTCGATGGTCGTCGCCGGCCGGGTCCTGGCCAGCGGCGACGTCGCGATCATGATGGTCGAGGCCGGCTCCACCGAGGCCACCTGGGGGTTCGTCAGGTCCGGCCGCACCGCTCCGACCGAGGAGGTCGTCGGGGCCGGCCTCGAGGCCGCCAAGCCGTTCATCAAGGCCCTGTGCGACGCCCAGGCCGAGCTGGCCGCCGAGGTCGACAAGGAGACCCGCGACTTCCCGGTCTTCAAGGACTACGAGGAGGACGTCTGGGAGCGCGTGAACGAGCTCGGCCACGACAGGCTCGACGAGATCGAGCAGATCGCCGGCAAGCTGGAGCGCCAGGACGCCGAATCCGGGCTCAGGCACGAGATCAGGGACGTCATGGGCGCCGAGGAGGCCTTCGCCGGCCGCGAGGGCGAGATCTCCGGCGCCTTCAAGGCCATGCAGAAGAAGATCGTCCGCGGCCGCGTCCTGGCCGAGGGCGTCCGCATCGACGGTCGGGGCCCCAAGGACATCCGCACGCTGTCCAGCGAGGTCGGCGTCATCCCGCGCGTCCACGGCTCGGGTCTGTTCCAGCGCGGGGAGACCCAGGTCCTGGGCATCACGACGCTGAACATGCTCGACATGGAGCAGAAGCTCGACACCCTGAGCCCGGTCAGGTCCAAGCGCTACATGCACCAGTACGAGATGCCGCCGTACTCCACCGGGGAGACCGGCCGCATCGGTTCGCCGAAGCGCCGCGAGGTCGGCCATGGGCATCTCGCCGAGCGCGCCATCGTCCCGGTGCTGCCCACGCGCGAGGAGTTCCCCTACGCGATCCGCCAGGTCTCCGAGGCCATCGGGTCGAACGGTTCCACCTCGATGGGCTCGGTCTGCGCCTCGACGCTGTCCCTGCTCAACGCGGGCGTGCCCCTGAAGGCCCCCGTGGCGGGCATCGCCATGGGCCTCATGAGCGAGACCGACGAGAGCGGGAAGACCACCTACCTGGCCCTCACCGACATCCTCGGCGCCGAGGACGCCCTCGGCGACATGGACTTCAAGGTGGCCGGCACCAGCGAGTTCGTCACCGCCCTGCAGCTCGACACCAAGCTCGACGGCATCCCCGCCGACGTGCTCGCCCAGGCCCTGCTGCAGGCCCGGGAGGCCCGCACCACGATCCTCGGCGTCATCCGGGACGCGATCGACGAGCCCGACGAGATGAGCGAGTTCGCCCCGCGCATCCTCACCGTGCACATCCCCACCGACAAGATCGGCGAGGTCATCGGACCCAAGGGCAAGGTCATCAACCAGATCCAGGACGACACCGGCGCCAGCATCTCCATCGAGGAGGACGGCACGATCTACATCGGAGCCGACGACGGCGAGTCGGCCGAGGCCGCGCGCACGATGGTCAACGCCATCGCCAACCCGACCATGCCCGAGATGGGCGAGCGCTATCTGGGCACCGTCGTGAAGCTCACCAGCTTCGGCGCCTTCATCTCGCTGCTGCCCGGCAAGGACGGCCTGCTCCACATCTCGAAGCTGCGCGCCCTCAACGGCGGCAAGCGCGTCGAGGAGGTGGACGACGTCCTGTCCGTCGGCCAGAAGATCCAGGTCGAGATCACCGACGTTGACGATCGCGGCAAGCTCTCGCTGAGCGCGGTCCTCGAGGACGACGAGGAGAGCCCCGAGGCCTGATCCGGGCTGCTCGAACAGCCGGAGGGCCGGTCCCGTGCAGGGCGGGGCCGGCCCCCTTCGCCCCCTTCCCGGTGGCCGCTGCGGCGCCGCGGCGACCCCTAGTAGGCTGGTCACCGTTCTGTCGGGCGACATTCTGCGAGGTAGCGATGATCAGGGTCGGCGTGTTCGGCGCCAGGGGCCGCATGGGCTCCACCGTGTGCGAGGCGGTCGAAGGGGCCTCCGACATGGAGTTGGTGGCCCGCATCGACGTCGGGGACGACCGCGCCCCGGCCCAGGACGCCCAGGTCATGGTCGACTTCACCCGGCCTGCCGCCGTCATGGACGACATCGAGTGGTGCATCGACCGCGGCGTCAACGCCGTCGTCGGCACCACCGGCTTCGACGACGGGCGGCTCGCCCAGGTGCGCTCCTGGCTGGGCGGGGCCCCCGGGGTCGGCGTCCTCATCGCCTCCAACTTCTCGATCGGCGCCGTCCTCATGATGGCCTTCGCCGAGAAGGCCGCCCCCTTCTTCGACTCCGCCGAGATCATCGAGCTGCACCACCCGCGCAAACTCGACGCCCCCTCCGGCACCGCTGCCAGCACCGCGAAGCGCGTCGCCGCGGCCCGCAGGGCAGCGGGTCGCGCTCCGATGCCCGATGCCACGCAGACCGCCCTCGACGGTGCCCGGGGCGCCCGCGTCGACGACGTGCCGGTCCATTCGGTGCGCCTGCAGGGCCTGGTCGCCCATCAGGAGGTGCTGCTCGGCACGGCGGGGGAGACCCTTACGATCCGCGACGACTCCTACGACCGCGCCTCCTTCATGCCCGGCGTCCTGGCAGGCGTGCGCGCCGTCGTCACCAGACCCGGCCTCACCATGGGCATGGACGAGATCCTCGGTCTGTGAACGGCCCGGTATGTCGCGTGCTCTGAAGGTCCTGTGCGGTTTCGTCGTCATCGGCCTGGTGCTCGCCGGCGTGCTGGTCGGGGGCTCGTACTGCGTGGCGATGCGCGCCGTGCAGACGCGTGTCGCCGGCCGGCTGGGCGTTGACGCATCGCAGGTCCACGCCTCGACCTCGCAGAAGATCCTGCTGTCGGTGCTCACCGCGGACACGCTCGATGATCTGAGCATCGACGTCGACCAGGCCGATCTGACGGTCGGGGGCGAGAGCCTCTCGCTGCGGTCGCTCCACGGCGGTGCCACCGGGCTGAGCCATGTGCGCGAACCCGACGAGCTGACGGCCGGGACCCTCGAGGCCTCGGCCGTCATGAGTTGGGCCGATGCCAGCACGGTCTCGGGCATGTCGTTGAGCTGGGGAGGCGGCGGGACCATCCAGGCCGTCACCACGGCGGACGTCCTCGGCTCCGTCGTGCCGGCGACGCTCACCGCCACGCCCGCGGTCGCGGCGGACGGGGCGATCACCCTCCAGGGCGCCCAGGTGTCCATCGCCGGCACGGACCTGCCCGATGCGCTCGCTCAAGCGGTCCTCGACGACGTCCAGGACCGGCTCGCACTGCCGGGCCTGCCCGGCGGGCTCGACTACTCGGGTCTGGAGGCCGCCCAGGACGGCGTGACGGTCGCAGTGAGCGGCCAGGGCGTCACGCTCTCGAGGCTGTTCTGAGCCCTGGTCCTCGTGCCGTGGCGGCGTCCGGCCCGGCTCACCGGCCGGTGTAGCCGTCGGACTTCTTGCCGCCGAACTCGTCGAGCTTCTTCTTGACCTGGTCGAAGCCGCGCACGTCGTCGTACTCGTCGGGCAGGAGCAACCAGCCGACCAGATAGACGAGGATGGCGCCGCCGACCGTGACCACGGCGAGGACCCCGAAGACGAGGCGGACCAGGTTGGAGTCGATACCGAGGTAGTCGCCGATGCCTCCGGCCACGCCGCTGATCATCCGGTGATCGCGGCTCCGTGCGAGTTTCTTAGTGGCCATCAGGGTTCTCCTTGCTCCGTTGTGGGTGTGGATACTGGGGGGTCCTCGGGCGGCCCCGCATCGCCGATTCTGCCCCTCGCCCTGGCGCCGCTCGTCACCAGCCCCGCTATGCCGGTGGCGACGAGGGCCAGGGCCAGGCCGATCCGCACGACGCCGTGGTTCACCAGGTGATTCGAGGTGAGCACGGTCAGCGCGGCGATGATGATGAACAGCAACCCCCACACCAGGGACGCGGAGCGCTGGGCGCGTTCATCGCCGGTACGGCTCATCGGACGACCTCCATTTGCGAACGCACGAGCCTGACGCGCAGGTGCAGGGCCGCCGAGCGGTCCTCGGCGTCGTCGGCCCGGGAGGGTGCGCCGGGAGCGGTGGCGTCGCTCGTCCAGGTGCCCGAGCCGATGCCCGCGCAGCCGTCGGCGGAGGGCAGCGTGAGCTCCGACAGGAGGCAGGTGTAGTCGAGCGTGACCGAGCGGGTGCCCGGGGCGATGACGTGAACGGTCGAGTCGTGCACCTGGATCGTCACGTCGTTGCCCTGGGCGGGCAGGGAGTCCAGGTCGAGGATCGCGCTCTGGGTATCGATGCTGAACTCGGAGGCCTGCCCGGTCTGGTCGGGGTGGTAGCCGCTGGGCTGGGCCTGCAGGCCGAGAGTGGTGATGTAGGGCGTGTCGAGCGCCAGAATGACGGCGCCGAGGCAGATGCCCACGTCGCGCAGCGGGCGTGAGACGGTCCAGAAGCTGGTCAGCACCAGGCCGATGCCGATCGTGCCGAGGGTGGCCGCGATGCCGCAGACCACTCGGGCGAGCGGCCTGGCGTCGACGAGGACGAACATCGCCAGACCGGCCGCCACGGCCAGGGGCAGCGTGATCGCGGTGATGACAGTGACCGGTCTCGTGCTGCGCGCCGGAGACGGGCGGGCGGCCTCGGCCCGGTGCCGTCGTGCGCGGGCGGCGAGCACCGGCCTGAATGCCCGCATGACGACGACGGTGAGCGCGATCGGGACGATGGGCCACCAGGTCAGGGGGACGAGATTGCGCGCGGCCAGGGCGGTGCCCGCACCGGTCGCCAGCAGCAGGATCGCGAACCCGAACCAGCCGGTGCGCCGGAAACCGGGCAGCACCCGCTCGACCGGGGTGCGGTCGTCCCAGACGGTGGGCGTGGTGATCCACAGTGCGAGGTAGAGGGCGATGCCGAGCCCGGCGCTGAGTCCCGCCAGTGCGGCGAACATGCGGACGAGCAGGGGATCGATGCCGGTACGGCCCGCGACGCCCTGGCAGACACCCCCGATGACGCCGCAGTCGGGATCGCGGGCGATCAGCCCGGCCGGGCCCCGGCGGCCCGGCGCCGTCCGCGACCGCC
>NZ_CAUTOU010000050.1:0-17086 GCF_963539965.1 uncultured Propionibacterium sp. | reverse complement strand
CGCCTCCCGGCGCGCCGCCGGCCAGCCCGGTCGGGACGGCTCCGCGCCGGCGTTCGGCTCGGGCAGGGGCCGCATGCCCGGCACCGCCGGGGCCGGATCGGCGCCCCGGGCGGTCTCGCTCGAGGTCGGCGACCGCGTGCTGCACTCCGGCTTCGGCCTGGGCGAGGTCGTCGCGACCAGCGGCAGCGGCGATGCCGCCAGGGCCGACGTCGATTTCGGCTCGGGCGGCATCAAGCGACTGGCGCTGAAGTTCGCCCCCCTCGAGAAGCTCTGAGACCGGGCCACCGCCCCCCGCCGCCGCGCACCGACCGGCCCGGCCGGGTCCGGTATTGTCGGGCCGGTCGATGGAGGTGCGATGTCTTCTGCCAATGATCCCGGTGGGGAGCCCGCGGGTACGCGCAGGGGCGGTCTGCGCGCCCTCCTCGCGGGCCTGTCCTGGCGCAGCGCCGTCATCTTCGCGGCGATCGGCGTGGCCTTCGCGAGCTGGGCGCCCGTCATGGTCGTCTGCTGCCTGGTGTGGGTGTCCCGGCCCGAGATCGGTTTCGGCGCCGTACTCGTCGTCTCGGGGCGCATCTGGCTGCTTGCCAACGGCGTGCCCGCCAGTACCGGCGGCGGCGCGATCGGGCTCGTCCCGCTCGGCCTCACCGCGCTGATCGTCCTCATGGTCGTCAAGTCGTCGGGCAACATCGCCCGGCGCGCCGCCGACGAGCTCATCGAGGGGCCGGCCCGGGCGCGCCAGCAGTCCGACCTGCGGGCCCTGTCCTGCCGCCTGGCCCTGTGGTTCGGGGGCTCCTATGCGGTCGTTCTCATCGCCGCGACGGTCCTGGTGGGCCAGCCCGTTGGCGCCGGGCGCGCCCTGGTCTGCGGGCTCCTCATCGGCGGCGGTTGCTCCCTGCCGGCGGCCGGCCGTGCGCTCGGCTGGGCGCCCATGGGCCTCAGCCAGGGCGGCTGGTCGACCGGGATCCTTGCAGGGGCCGCTGCCGCCGCCGCTGGCGTCATCCTGCTCGGGTGCGCGCGCCTGGCCGTCGTCCTGGTCGCCAACCGCTCGACCGTCACCGGCGTGCACGAGTCGCTCGGCGCCGGAGGGCCGGGCTCCGTGGCCCTCTCGCTCGCCCAGATGCTGTGGGTGCCGTCGGTGGTGGTCTGGGCCGCTTCCTGGGTGCTCGGCGCCGGCTTCCTCCTGGGGCGGGACGCCCTGGTGGCCCCTGTCGGCTCGTCCGCCGGCGACCTGCCGGCCATCCCCCTCCTCGCTGCCGTGTCGACCGGTGACACCGGACCGGCGCTGGTGGCCGTCTGGCTCCTGGCGGCGGCCTGCGCCGGGGCGCTGGGCGCCCACGTCTGCGTGCGGGCCCGCTGCGACGAGGCGCATCGGGCCCTGCCCCGGCGCGCCCTCGACCCCGCCGAGGGCGCCCTGTCCGGTCTGGTGGTCGGCGTCATCGCCGCCCTGCTCCTGTTCTGCCTGGCCCTGTTCTCCCGTGGCGCGCTCGGCACGCAGCGTCTCGCCGAGATGGGTCCCGTCCTGACCCGTCTTGCCGTGCTGGCCCCCACCGTGCTGGGGGCCGGCGGCATGGTCGGCGGTTTCTGCACAGCCCTGCGATGTGGTCGCGGGGCGACTGGGGAGGCCCCCGCGGGCTAGACTGACGGCCGTGGGTTATCGCGTGGTCGTTCTCGTCTCCGGCTCCGGCACGCTCCTGCAGGCTCTTCTCGACGCCCAGGCCGAGGGCCGTCTCGACGCCCGGCTCGTGGCCGTGGGCTCGGAGACCGGCAGCTGTGCCGGTGTCGCGCGTGCCCGCCGGGCGGGCGTGCCCACCTTCGTGGTGCCCATGCCCAGGCTGCTGCCCCGCGGCTCGGCGGAGCGCGAGGCCTGGGACCGGGAGTTCGCCGATGCGGTGGCCCGTCACGAGCCCGATCTCATCGTCCTGGCCGGCTTCATGAAGCTCCTCGGCGCCCCCTTCACGGACCGCTTCGGCGACCGCATCATCAACTCCCACCCGGCCCTGCTGCCCGCCTTCCCCGGCGCCCACGCCGTTCGCGACGCGCTCGAGGCGGGTGCGACGAGCACCGGGTGCTCCATCTTCTGGGTCGACGAGGGCGTCGACACCGGCCGGTTGATCGCCCAGGTCCCCGTCGAGATCCTCCCCGGCGACGACGAGACGACATTGCACGAGCGCATCAAGGTGTCCGAGCGCACCTTGTTGGTCAGGACCGTCAACGAGCTGGCGGCGCGGCACCGGCAGTCCGGAGCGAGAAAGGTCAGGCGATGAGCGAGGACACCACCCGTGATCCGATCCGGCGCGCCCTGGTCAGCGTCTACGACAAGACCGGCCTCGTCGAGCTCGGCAGGGCCCTGGCGGCGGCCGGCGTCGAGATCGTCTCGACCGGCTCCACCGCCGCGAAGCTCTCCGGGGCGGGGATCGACGTGACCCCGGTCGAGGAGCTCACCGGCTTCCCCGAGTGCCTGGATGGCCGTGTCAAGACATTGCACCCGGTGGTGCATGCCGGCATCCTCGCCGATCGCCGCCTCGGGTCGCACCGGGCCCAGCTCGGCGAGCTCGGCATCGAGCCCTTCGACCTGGTCGTGTCGAACCTCTACCCGTTCACCCGGACCGTCGCCTCGGGCGCCGACTTCGACGCCTGCATCGAGCAGATCGACATCGGCGGCCCCTCGATGGTCCGCGCCGCCGCCAAGAACCATCCGTCGGTGGCCATCATCACCGACCCCGGCCAGTACGACGAGCTCACCGCGGCGCTCGCCGACGGCGGTTTCACGCTCGCGCAGCGCCGCGCCCTGGCCGCGCGGGCCTTCGCCCACACCGCCTCCTACGACGCGGCCGTGGCCACCTGGATGTCCGAGCGGACCACCGAGGAGGGCATGCCCGGCTTCACCGGCTTCGCGGCCACCAAGGTCCGCGACCTGCGCTACGGCGAGAACTCCCACCAGGGCGCCGCCGTCTACTCGATCGCCGGTGCCGCTGCCGGCCTGGTCGGCGCCGAGCTGCTCGGTGGCAAGGCCATGAGCTACAACAACTACACCGACACCGACGCCGCCCGCCGCGCCGCCTACGACTTCGACGAACCGGCCGTCGCGATCATCAAGCACGCCAACCCGTGCGGCATCGCCGTCGGCGCCGACATCGCCGAGGCCCACCGCAAGGCCCACGCCTGCGACCCGGTGTCGGCCTACGGCGGCGTCATCGCCGCCAACCGGCCCGTCGGCCTCGAAATGGCCCGGACGGTGAAGGAGATCTTCACCGAGGTCATCGTCGCCCCCGACTACGAGCCCGCCGCCCTGGAACTGCTCCGGACCAAGAGGAACCTGCGCATCCTGAAGGCCGAGGACTTCGCCTTCGCGCCGTACATGTGGCGCGAGGTCTCCGGCGGCGTCCTCGTCAGCGGGCCCGACCGCCTCGACGCGCCCGGCGATGAGACGGCGAACTGGCGGCTCGTGGCCGGCGAGCAGGCCGACGAGGACACCCTCGCCGACCTGCTCTTCGCCTGGAGGGCCTGCCGCTCGGTCAAGTCCAACGCCGTCCTGCTCGCCCATGACGGCGCCTCCGTGGGCGTCGGCATGGGCCAGGTCAACCGCGTCGACTCCTGCCGTCTGGCCGTCCAGCGCGCCGGCGAACGCGCCAGGGGCTCCGTGGCCGCCTCGGACGCCTTCTTCCCGTTCAGCGACGGCCCGCAGATCCTGCTCGACGCCGGCGTGCGCGCCATCGTCCAGCCCGGCGGCTCGATCCGCGACGACCAGACCGTCGACGCCGCCCGGCGGGCCGGGGCCACGATGTACCTCACCGGCAACCGACACTTCTTCCACTGACGAGAGAAGGTGCACGTCGCATGACAACAGCAATTCGAATGGACGGCGAGGCCGTCGCCGCCCAGATCAAGGCCGAGCTCAGGACCCGCGTCCACGCGCTGCGCGAGCAGGGCGCGACGGTCGGCCTGGGCACCGTCCTGGTCGGGGACGACCCGGCCAGCCAGGTCTACGTCAACGGCAAGCACCGTGACTGCGAGGAGGTGGGCATCGAGTCGTTCAGGGTCGATCTGGCGGCCGATGCCACGCCCGAGCAGGTCGAGCGCTCCATCCGGGTGCTCAACGACTCGGCCATGTGCACCGGGTACATCGTGCAGCTGCCGCTGCCGGCGCACATCGACCCCAACTGGGTGCTGGAGCTCATCGACCCCGACAAGGACGCCGACGGCCTGACCGCGGACAGCCTCGGCAAGCTCGTCCTGGGCCAGCCCGGACCGCAGCCGTGCACGCCGCGCGGCATCGTCGAGCTGCTTCGCCGCTACGGGATCCCGCTCGACGGCGCCCAGGTGTGCGTCGTCGGGCGGGGCACCACGGTGGGCCGCCCGCTCAGCCTGCTGCTGAGCTCCCGGGAGAACAACGCGACGGTCACCCTGTGCCACACCGGCACGAGGGACCTGACGGAGCAGACCCGCCGGGCCGACATCGTCGTGGGCGCCGCCGGGCGTCCCGGCCTCATCACCGGCGGGATGCTCAAGCCCGGCGCCGTCGTCATCGACGTGGGCGTTACCCGGGTCGACGGCAAGCCGGTCGGCGATTTCACACCGGACGTGTGGGACGTCGCCGGCCATGTCACGCCCAACCCCGGCGGCGTCGGCCCGATGACGCGGGCCATGCTCCTGGCCAATGTGGTCGATCGCGCCGAGAAGCTGGCCGGCCCACGCTCATCATGAGCGCCGCCCGGTCCAGGCGCGGGCCCTCCCCCCTGGCCACCGACCTGCCCCCCGTCGAGAAGATCGAGCCGCTCGGCGACGACCCGGCGGTGGGGGAGCGCCGCCTCCAGCTGCCCGCCGGCGCCGTGCTGCTCCTGTTCGTCGTCGGCATGGCCGTCGCCGCCTCGGGGCACTGGCGCCGCGGCGCCTTCGTCATGGGGGCCGCGGCCCTCGCCGGGGGAATCGCCCGTTGGGCGCTGCCCACGCGGTGGGCCGGAATGCTCGCCGTGCGCAAGCGCTGGTTCGACGTGGGGCTCATGCTCGGCACCGGTGCCATCGTCTGGCTCGTGGCACTCGTCGTGCCTCCCCAGTGACCTTCCGGCCTCCCTGCGGGGCGCCTGCGACCGCGGTCGGCGCCGCGGGCCCGGGAGGACGCCCGGGTGGGCGCCTCCAGCCGGCCGCGCAAGGCCTGGCGAGGGGCCTGCCTGAGAATTCTTCTTCTCTCCTGAGATGATCTATTTTTAAATTGTTTTTCGGCTCATCGACTCGACAAGCGGTTTCTCCCGGATGGGTGTCGATTCAACTATGTTCACCCTTCGAGATTCTTGAGAGGATTCCATGAATTGTCATACGGTGGGGGTACTTCCGGGGTGCGCCAGGGTGGTGCGCCCAGAACCACTAGGAGAACCCTGACCATGTCGATTCTGAAGAAGACCGCAGCCGGTCTCTCAACTACCGTCCTCGTGGGCGCGGGCATCGTTCTGGGCGCGGGCAGCGCCATGGCGGATCCCGCTGATGCGCTGACCCTCAACCAGCCCTCCGCGCACGACATCAGCGCCGACGCGTACTGCGACGCCGGGTGGGGCGGTACGATCGTCGTCTCCTACGGCGGCGTGGCGCAGGGCTCCGTCGCCGTTCCCAGCCACGGGGGCGTTCCTGCCGTCGACACGATCGACATCGGCTATGTCGGTACCGGCCGGGTCACCGCGGATCTGTACTGCAACACCTACGAAGCCGACGGCACCACCGCCTCCGCCACCGCCACGGTGAATCAGGAGGGCGTTCTCGACATCACCCCCAGCTCCTGGAGCTCGGGTGACACCGTCACCATCACCGGCTCGGGATTCGGCCCCGGCACCGAGGTCGCCGTCAACCTGTACAAGGCCGATTCCGACTACAACCGCGCCTCCGATGAGGTCCTGCACAGCTGGACCGTGACGGCCGACGGCAGCGGGGCCATCACGCTGTCGGTCGTCCTGCCGTACGACGAGAGCGGCAACTTCCGTCTCGAGGCCGCCGGCGTCGACGCCGACGGCGCATCCGTGACGGCCAGCGTCGGCTACTACTGGAATGCCCCCGAGAGCGCCGGCAGCCCCCAGGACGCCGCCCCTGCTGATCCGGCCGTGACCCAGTCCCAGCCCGAGAACACCACCACCAAGACCACTCGTCCCCAGTCCCTGCCGAAGACCGGCTCCGGCACCGCCGACCTGGCGGGCCTCGGCCTGGCCGGTGGTGCGGTGGCCGCGGCCGGTGCCGCGGCCCTGCGTCGCAGGCACTGACATCGCGCATCATCGATGACGGCACCCGGTGATCTCGTCCGACGTCACCGGGTGCTGTCGCGTCTTGTCGGCCTCGTCGCCCTGCTCGCGCTGGTGACCGCCGTCGCCCTGGGCGTGTACGACGGGCGCTTCGCCGATGCCGTCCTGCGCATGCCCACCGGCGAGGGCCCGACCACCTGGCTGATCCTGGGGCTGGACGACCGCACGCAGCAGGCTGAGGGAACCGACATCGGCGACCAGGACGGCAGCCGCGATGCGGCGGCCAATGCCGATGTCATCCTCGTCGCGACGCGCAGCGACGGCCAGTGGCATCTGACGAGCGTGCGGCGCGATGTGCGCTACCCGATCGGCTCGGGCCTGTCGGGACGGCTCGGGCTGGCCTGGCGCGACGACCCGCAGGTCCTCGTCGATCAGACCTGTCTGACCCTCAACATCCCCGCCGACCACGTGGTGGCGGTCAACCTGCGGGCCTTCGTCGAACTCGTGGACGCCCTCGGGGGCATCGACATCAGCGTTCGGCACGACATGCGCGACGAGCGGGCCGCCCTCGACATCACCGCCGGCCCCCATCACGTCGACGGCCGGACGGCCCTGGCCTATGTGCGCAGCCGGCAGGGCCGGGTGCTCATCGACGGCGCCTGGGTGGACGACCCGGAGGGGCAGAACGGTCGGGCTCGCCGGGCCGGCGAGGTCTTCGGGGCCGTCGCGGCGAGGCTCAGGTCCCGTCCGGGCGACTGGCCCGGCATCGGGTGGCGGATCGCGCCCGACATCCGGCTCGACACGAGGACCCGCCTGTGGCAGATGGCGGTTCTCGTCGGCGCGGCCGACGCCGGCGTACGGGAGCTCCCCCTCACCGAGAGCCCCGACGGCTTCTACTCCGAGGTCGACCAGGAGACCCGCTCGTACACTGCGGGCATCGGGTACACGCAGACCTGTCGTCTGTGATGCCCGGCGCCCGCGGGCACCGCGCTTCGCCGTGCGGCGTGCCCGCGATGCTGATCGGCGGGCCGCCCCGCCGATCAGGCGATGGCGACTCGGCCGATCAGATCCATCGGATTCAGATGAGGCCGAGCTCGCGCACGGCGCCCTGCTCGGTCTGCAGCTCGGCGACGGTCTCGGCGATCTTCTTCCTGCCGAAGTCGTTGATCTCCAGACCCTGGACGATCTCGTACTTGCCGTCCTTGATGGTGACGGGGAACGAGGAGATGAGGCCCTCGGGAACGCCGTAGGAGCCATCGGAGACGACCGACATGGAGACCCAGTCGCCCTCGGGGGTGCCGAGCACCCAGTCATGCATGGCCTCGACGGTCGCATTGGCCGCGGAGGCCGCCGAAGAGGCGCCGCGGGCCTTGATCACGGCGCCACCGCGCTTGGCGACGGTGGGGATGTACTCGTTCTCGTACCAGTCCTGGTCATCGACCAGGTCGAAGGCGCGCTTGCCGCCGACCTTGGCGTTGAACAGATCCGGGTACTGGGTGTTGGAGTGGTTGCCCCAGATGGTCATGTTGGTGACCTCGCCGACGTTGACGCCGAGCTTCTTGGCGAGCTGCGTCTTGGCCCGGTTGTGGTCGAGGCGGGTCAGGGCGCTGAAGCGCTCGTTCGGGATGTCGGGCGCGTTGTCCATGGCGATCAGCGCATTGGTATTGGCCGGGTTGCCGGTGACGAGCACCTTCACATCCGAGGCGGCGGCCATGTTGAGGGCGGCGCCCTGGGCGGTGAAGATCTTGCCGTTGGCGCTCAGCAGGTCGCTGCGGTCCATGCCCTCCTTGCGGGGCATGGCGCCGACGAGCATGGCCAGGTCGACGCCGTCGAAGACCTTCTCGGGATCGTCGCCGATCTCGACGCCCGCGAGATTCGGGAACGCGCAGTCGTCCAGCTCCATGACGACGCCCTCAAGACGGGGCAGGGCCGGGGTGATCTCGAGCAGGCGCAGCTCGACCGGCGTGTCCCCGAGAAGTGAACCGGAGGCGATGCGGAACAACAGGCTGTAGCAGATCTGGCCGGCGGCACCGGTGACTGCCACCTTGACGGGTGTAGTGCTCAAGAGCTTCTCCTCATCCATTGAGTGGGTTGCTGCCGACACTACCGCCCCGGCCCGCCCTCCCGACGGCCGGGGCGCCCATTCGGGAGAACGTGCGGAGCCGGTGGGGCGGCGTTCGGGCGGTGGTGCGGCCGACGTCTTCCGCGGTCCGTTCCCGGCCCAGTGGGTGGGCCGGTCGGGGACGCGCCCGGTCAGTCGGATATCTTGACGCCGAGGGATCACTCGAGGCGGAGGGAGCGCCGATGGGCGGCAGGATCAGGGTCGCGGGCACTGTCGTGGAGCTCGACGGCGACGAGATGACCCGGGTCATCTGGCAGTTCATCAAGGATCGTCTGATCCTGCCGTACCTGGACGTCGACCTCGAGTACTACGACCTCGGCATCACCAGCCGCGACGCCACCGACGACCAGGTCACCGTCGACGCCGCCAATGCGATCAGGAGGCACGGCGTCGGCGTCAAGTGCGCCACCATCACCCCCGACGAGGCCCGTGTCGCCGAGTTCGGCCTGAAGAGGATGTGGCGCTCGCCCAACGGCACGATCCGCAACATCCTGGGCGGCACGATCTTCCGCGAGCCCATCGTCGTCTCGAACATCCCGCGCCTGGTGCCCGGCTGGACCAGGCCGATCGTCGTCGCCCGGCACGCCTTCGGCGACCAGTACAGGGCCACCGACTTCCGCGTGCCCGGCCCGGGAAGGCTCACCGTCACCTTCACCCCCGAGGACGGCGCCGAGCCGATCGAGCACGTCGTCTACGACTACCCGGGCCCGGGCGTCGCCCAGGTGCAGTACAACCTGGACGAGTCCATCGAGGGCTTCGCCCGCGCCTGCTTCATCTACGGCCTGCAGCGCGGCTACCCGGTGTACCTGTCGACCAAGAACACGATCCTGAAGGCCTACGACGGCCGTTTCAAGGACATCTTCGCCCGCGTCTTCGACGAGGAGTACAGGGACCGGTTCGCCGCCGCCGGCCTGGGCTACGAGCACCGCCTCATCGACGACATGGTCGCCAGCTCCCTCAAGTGGGAGGGCGGCTACGTGTGGGCCTGCAAGAACTACGACGGCGACGTCCAGTCCGACACCGTCGCCCAGGGCTTCGGCTCGCTCGGCCTCATGACCTCCGTCCTCATGACCCCCGACGGCCGCACCGTCGAGGCCGAGGCCGCCCACGGCACCGTCACCCGGCACTTCCGCGCCCACCAGCGCGGCGAGGCCACCAGCACCAATCCGATCGCCTCGATCTTCGCGTGGACCGGCGGGTTGAGGCATCGGGGCGAGCTCGACGGGACCCCCGAGGTCACCGGCTTCGCCAGGACCCTCGAGCGGGTCTGCGTCGAGACCGTCGAGTCCGGCCGGATGACCAGGGATCTGGCACTCCTCGTCGGACCCGACCAGCCGTACCTGACCACCGAGCAGTTCCTGGCCGCCCTGGACGAGAACCTCACCAGGGCACGGGCCTGAGCCGCCTGCGGGCGCCGGGCCGGTGATCGGAGCCGGCGGCCTCGGGCGGGGAGCCGGGGCCCGTGGCCCGGTCCGGCCGGTTCCGGCCGGCCGGATATCCTGAACGCGTGAGTCACCTGTGCGCCCGAAGCGCCTCCGCCGAGGCCGACCCCGACATGGAGGGCCATAGTCCGACCCGCCGCGGCGCCCTGCCGACGAGGGGATGCTGACATGCCGCTGTGGGCGTCCCTCGGGCTCATCCTCCTGCTGTTCTTCGTCGGCGGTGTCTTCTCGGCGGCCGAGATGGCCCTCGTCTCGCTGCGCGAGAGCCAGATCGTCTCGCTGGCCAGACGCGGCAGCAGGGGCAGGGCCATCGAGCAGCTGACGAGCAACCCCAACCGCTTCCTGTCCGCCGTCCAGATCGGCGTGACGCTGGCGGGCTTCCTGTCATCGGCATTCGGCTCGGACTCCCTGGCGGGGGAGTGGGTGGCCCCGCTGTTCGCGCGCTGGGGTCTCGGCGAGTCCCTGGCCAAGGCGCTGGCCGTCATCGTCGTCACCGCGCTCATCTCGTTCGGCTCGATCGTCATCAGCGAGCTGTTCAGCAAGCGCCTGGCCCTGCAGCGGCCCGAGGCGATCGCCCTGGCCCTGGCCCCCACCATCAACTCGGTCGCGCGCTTCTTCCGTCCGCTCATCTGGGCGCTCGGCTTCTGCACCGATCTGCTCGTGCGTCTGGTCGGCATGGACCCCCGGGCGAGCAAGGAGGCGGTCAGCGACGACGAGCTGCGCACGATGGTCACCAATGCGGACTCACTGGGAGCCGACCAGAAGCACATCGTCGACGAGGTCTTCAGCGCCGGTGAGCACTCGATGCGCGAGGTCATGGTGCCCCGCACCGAGGTGGAGTTCCTGCCCGGCGACATGACCGTCGAGCAGGCCGTCGCCCAGGTCCAGAACTCCCCGCACAGCCGGTACCCGGTCATCGACGACTCGCCCGACAGGGTGCTCGGCTTCCTGCACGTGCGCGATCTGATGGGCCCGGCCGCGAACGCCGGCGGCACCAGGCTGCGCCGCATCGTCCGTCCCGTGCTGCGCCTGCCCGAGACGGTGCGCGTGCCGCGGGCCCTGTCCGACATGCGCCGTGACCACTCCCACCTGGCCGTCGTCCTGGACGAGTACAGCGGCACCGCCGGCATCGTCACGCTCGAGGATCTCGTCGAGGAGCTCATCGGCGACATCACCGACGAGTACGACGTCATCGACCCCGAGACCCGCCGCCATCGCCTGCAGCGCGACATCGACGGCATGACCACCCTCGAGGACTTCGCCGGCGTCACCGGGCACCTGCTGCCCGAGGGCCCCTACGACACCCTGGCCGGTTACTTCATGGCCCGGTTCGGCGCCATTCCGCGGGTCGGCGAGTCGATCACCGTCCGGCTGGTCCCCGCCGACGGCGATGCGGACGGGGAGGCGGACGGCGACGCGTCGGACGACCCCTTCCGGATGCGCGTCACCCAGATGGACGGGCGCCGCATCGCCTGGCTCAGCGTCCAGGCCCTCGAGACCGGAACCGAGCAGGGCGGGGATCTGGCCGGCGAGTCGGCCGGTCGGCCCGCAGGCTCCAATGCGGCTGCCATGGCCGCCGACGCCCAGGCTCGCGCGCAGCTGGCCGCCGGTCTGCAGCACGCCGACGACCAGGCCCCGGGCGTGCTGCCGTGATCCTCGACAGGCTCGGCCCCGGCGCTGCGCGCGAGTCCTCGAGACGCGCTGCGCGCGAGCCCTCGAGACGCGCTGCGCGCGAGGACGCCCGCATCTTCGCCGAGCTGACCGGGCCGGGCGCAATCGAGCTCGTCTCGACGGTTCTGGCCGCGCAGGGCCACGAGATGACCGGCGCCAGGCTGGACCACGTCGACCATGAGCCCGGCAGGGCCCTCACCGTCACCTACCGGGCCCGGACGGCCGGCGACGGCGGGCGCGCCGAACTCGTCGGCATCACCGCCCGCCCCGAGGGCCCCGGCGCCGAGGACGCCGGCGCCCGGATCTTCGAGCGCAACGGCCGCCGGGTCGCCACCTGGATCTACCCCGACGATCCCGATCTGCCGGGCCTGCCGCGCATCACCCGGGCCGGTCCCGCCGCCGGTGTGCTCGCCCGCCGCGGGCTGATCGCCGGCGTCCCCGACCCGGCGCGGCTGACCATCCGCGTCGTCAGCTACCGGCCCAGGCGCCGCGCCGTCATTCGCGTCGACGTCCTCGGCGGGGCGAGCTTCTACGTCAAGGTGCAGGGTCCGGGGCAGCTGGCCCGGACCGTCGAGTGCCTGGAGATCCTGACCAGCGCCGGACTGCCCGTACCGCGCATCATGGGTGTCACCTCGGACCATCTGCTCATCACCGAGGCCCTGCCCGGACTGCCGATGGCCCGCCTGCTCTTCGAACCCGCACCGCAGGTGACGGGCGAGCAGATCGTCGGCCTGCTCGACGCCCTGCCCGGCGGGCTGGTCGCCATGCCGCGCCGGGCCGCCTGGGCCGATGCCGTCATGCACTACGCCGGTGTCGTCGCCACCCAGCTGCCGGCCGAGGCCGAGCGCCTCGACGCCATGACCGCCATCATCCGGAGCGGCATCGCCGATCAGGAGCCGGGCGTCGAGCCGACGCACGGGGACTTCCACGAGGGGCAGATCCACCTGGCCGGCGGGCGCATCGTCGGCCTGCTCGACGTCGACGCCTGCGGCCCCGGCCACCGGGCGGACGACCTGGCCTGTCTCGTCGCGCACCTGTCGACCGTGCAACGCATGGACCCGGTGCAGACCGCCCGTGTGGGCGTGCTGCGCAGCGGCCTCATGGAGGTCTTCGATCATCGCGTCGATCCCGTCCAGCTGCGCCTGCGCGCCGCCGGTGTCGCCATCTCATTGGCCACCGGCCCCTATCGGGGCCAGGAGGTCGACTGGCAGGGCCAGACCCGCTACATCCTCGACGCGGCCGAGGGGCTCGTCCACGCGGCCGGCGCCATCTGACCGGTGGGACCGTGCAGGACCCTGTGGCGGGGCCCGCTGCTCCCTCCCCGCGGGGAGGGAGCAGCGGAGAGCCCGTCCCGCCGAGCGGTGGTGCGGGCGCCCCGGCCTTCCGCGCGGGGAGGGCCGCTGGCGGATCCGCTCGTCCAGGTGCTCCGATGCGTCGGTGCGGGTTTGCGCCAGCTGTCTAATTATATTACTGTATTAATACATCGGGGCGGGCGTGATGCCCGTCCTCGTGGGAGGCAGGGGCCAGCAGGAGGGAGGATCCCGTGCAGGTGGACGACACCCGACCGATCTGGGTCCAACTGGTCGAGGGATTCCGGCGCCGCATCGTCACCGGCCGGTGGCCGCCGGGATCACGCGTGCCCAGCGTGCGCGAACTCGCCCAGGAGGCCGGGGTCAATCCGAACACCGTGCAACGCGCCCTCGCCGAACTCGACCGCAGCGGGTTGACCGCGACGGAGCGCACCTCGGGGCGCTTCGTCGCCGCCGGCGACGGGGTGGTCGAGGCGATCCGCCGGGAGCTCGCCGCGGGGGCCGCCCGGGCCTACCGCGACGATGCGTCGGCTGTCGGCCTCGATCTCGACCAGGCCATCGAACTGCTCATCCAGTGCTGGTCCGGCGCCGCCGGACCCGAACCGATCACCAACGACCAGGAACTTCCATGAGGACTGACACACGACCCGGGCCACTGGCCATCCCACCGGCGCCGGACGGCTCGGCGCCCCTGATCCGCATCAGGACCCTGACCAAGGTCTACCGCCGTACCACCGCCCTGAACGGCCTCGACCTCGACCTGCCGGCGGGACGCATCATCGGCCTCATGGGCGCCAACGGCTGCGGCAAGACCACCCTCATCAAGATACTGGCCGGCCTGCTGGCCGACTGGACCGGTGAGGTCGCCATAGCCGGGCACGCACCCGGCCCGGCCACGAAGGCGATCGTCTCCTACCTCGGCGACGCGGACTTCCTCGACTCGGCCCTGCGCCCCGAACAGGCCATCGAGCTCTACGCCCGCTTCTTCGCCGACTTCGACGCCGACAGGGCCCGCGAGACGGTGCGCTTCTTCGGCCTGCCCGCCGATCGCCCGCTCAAGGAGATGTCCAAGGGCATGGGCCAGAAACTCCAGATAGCTCTCGTCATGAGCCGGCGCGCCCGCGTCTACCTGCTCGACGAACCCATCTCGGGCGTTGACCCCGCGGCCCGCGAGGTCATCCTGAGCGGCATCCTGCGCGACTTCGACCCGAATGCCCTCATGCTCGTCTCCACCCACCTCATCGCCGACGTCGAGCCGATCGTCGACTCGGTGGTCTCCATGAGCTCCGGCGGCATCCTGCTCGCCGGCGACGCCGATGACCTGCGCGAGAGCCACGGCATGAGCCTGGACGCCATCTTCCGCAAGGAGTACCGCTGATGTTCACCACACTCGTCGGCCAGGAATTCCGCTCCCATGGGCGCGGCTGTCTCGCCATCATCGGACTGGGAGTGCTCACCGGCCTCCTCTTCACCGGCCTGGGCATGCTCCCGGTGCCCATCCTCGGCGCGTTCAGCGCCCAGCTCGCAATGCTCGTGTTCGGCGCGCTGCCCGTCGTCGTCCTCGTCTACCTGGGCGTCGCCTACTGGCGGACGATGTACGGCCGGCGCGGCTACCTCACCTTCGCGCTGCCGGTGCGCGGCCGGACGATCTTCGCCGCCAAACTCGTCCACGGCTGCATCTGGGCGGGCATCTGCGCCGCCGTGGCCGTGCTCGGTCTCGTCTTCCGCGCCTGGATGATCACCGTGCCCGGTGGCGGCTCGCTCGGCGACCTCCTCGACCGGATCTCGGAGTACTCCCGGGCGATCGGGGCCAGGATGTTCTGGGGACTGATCGTCCTGTCCGTGGTCTCGGCGATCTGCACGATCGTGGAGTGTGCGGCCGTCCTGAGCATCGGCGCCCAGTCCAGGTGGAACCACCTCGGCTTCGGCGCCCCGGTCATCGGCTTCGTACTGCTCGAGGTCGTCAATCAGGTGCTGGCGGTGATCGCCATGTTCGTGATCCCCATCGGGGTCGACCTGTCCGACCAGCGCATCGTCGTCCAGAACGTGGCGGCGCCGCTCCTCGACGCCATCCGGGCCGATGCGGAACCGGGCGTCATCGGCATCGGCAGCGTGTTCGTCGGTCCGGTACTGGCCGTGCTGCTCGGCTGGTGGGCCGTGCGGGCCATCGAGCGCCACACCTCGCTGCGCTGACGGCCGGACGCACGAGGAGCGGGGCCGCCCCGCTCCTCGTGGATCGGACGGTCCTGCGCGCGGTGCGCGCCTCAGGCGCTGGCGCGCGACACCGCCCGGGTGAACTCCTCGTCGATCCCGGCGTTCGGCCTGTAGGTGATCAGCGAGACGACGACGGCGACGACCAGGTTCGCGCAGAAGCCGGGCAGCAGCTCGTACAGATCGAAGACGCCGCCGTGGACGTCGCCGAGGCGGTCCCAGACGAAGACGAGTACGGCGCCGGCGGTCATGCCGCAGGCGGCTCCGGCCTTCGTCAGCCTGCGCCACCACAGGGACAGCAGGGTGGTCGGGCCGAAGCCCGCGCCGAAGCCGGCCCAGGCGAAGGCCACCAGGCCGAGGATCGTGTCGCTGCGGCCGGTGGCGATGGCCATGGCGACGACGGCCACGGCGAGCACGCCGATGCGGCCGGCCCAGACGCCCCCGACCGGGGAGAGGGGCCTGCGCGTGGCCCCGCGGTAGAGATCCTCGACGAGGGCCGAGGAGGTCACGATCAACTGGCTGGAGATCGTCGACATGATGGCGGCCAGGATGGCGGCCAGCAGGAAGCCGGCGACGAGCGGATGGAAGAGCAACTGGGCCAGCGTGATGAAGACCGTCTCGGGATTGGCCAGCCGGGAGGCGTCGTGCTGGTAGACGGCCACGCCGACCAGGGCGGTGGCGACGGCCCCCAGATAGGACAGGACCATCCAGCCGATGCCGATGCGGCGGGCCTGCCCGGCCTCGGCGGGCGAGCTCAGCGCCATGAGGCGCACGAGGATGTGCGGCTGGCCGAAGTACCCCAGTCCCCAGGCCAGTGCGGATACGACGCCGATGATCGTCCCGCCGTGGACGAGCGAGGTCAGGTCGACGTCGACGCCGCGTATCGCGGTCAGCGTCCGGCCCGGGCCGCCGAGCCTGATGATGCCGATGATCGGCAGCACGACGAGGGCGAAGACCATCATGAGGCCCTGGACGACATCGGTCCACGAGACGGCCAGGAAGCCGCCGACGAGCGTGTAGAGCACCGTGACGCCGGCCACCAGCAGCATGCCCCACAGGTACGGCAGATGGAAGCTCGACTCGAAGAAGGTGCCGCCGGAGACCATGCCGGAGGAGATGTAGAAGGTGAAGTAGACCAGGATGATCAGGCCCGTGATGGTGCGCAGGATGCCGTGCTCGTCGTGGAGGCGGTTGCCGTAGAAGCTGGGGATCGTGATCGAGTTGCGCGCCGTCTCGGTGTAGCTGCGCAGCCGCGGGGCGACGATCCTCCAGTTGAGCCAGGCGCCGGCCGTCAGGCCGACGCCGATCCACGCCTCGATCAGGCCGGACGCGTAGACGGCGCCGGGCAGGCCCATGAGCAGCCAGCCGCTCGAGTCGGCGGCGCCGGCGCTGAGGGCCGAGACGAGGGGAGGCAGGCGGCGCCCGCCCAGCATGTAGTCGTCGAGGTCGACGGTCTGGTGGTTGCCCCAGAAACCGATGGCGACCATGGCCCCCAGGTAGACGACCATCGCCACGACCTGCCATGCCATGGTGCTCATCATGCGCAGCCCGTCCCTTCGCCGTGCCCTCAAGAAATCCCCTTGAGCAGAACTGAATCGCTGCTTAAGCCCAAGGCAGACTAGCGCACTCGGCGGCTGGGAGCCTCGGCGGTCTGCCCGCCGGCCCCCCGGACGCCACGGCGGGCACAATGGGGGCGTGATCATCGCTGCAGCAGACGGCTCCTCCCTGTCCAATCCCGGCCCGGCGGGCTGGGCCTGGTACGTCGACGACGGGCACTGGGCCAGCGGCGGCTGGCCGCGCGGCACCAACAACATGGGCGAGCTCATGGCCGTCCTCGAGCTGCTGCGCGCGACGGCCGTCGACGCCGACCAGCCGCTGCGGATCCTGTGCGACTCGCAGTACGTCATCAACTCGGTCACCACGTGGATGCCGGGCTGGAAGCGGAAGGGCTGGCGCAAGAGGGACGGCAAGCCCGTCCTCAACGTCGAGCTGCTCAAGGCCATCGACGAGGCCCTCGTCGGGCGCGACGTCGCCTTCGAGTGGGTCAGGGGCCACGCCGGCCACCGCATGAACGAGGCCGCCGACGCCCGCGCCAGGGCGGCGGCCACC
>NZ_CAUTOU010000049.1:0-17176 GCF_963539965.1 uncultured Propionibacterium sp. | reverse complement strand
CGGCCAGCCCGTCCAGCCGGGCGGCGAGCAGGGGCCCGGTGGCCTCGGGCGTCAGATCGCGCGGGCCGATCCCGGTGCCGCCGGTCGTCAGGACGAACCGGCAGCCGTCGCCGAGCGCGGTCCCGATGGCGGTCCGCACCGGTTCGAGGCCGTCGGGCACGACGACGACCGGGCCGGCCTCGATGCCGGCCTCGGCGAGCAGACGGGCGGCGAGCGGGCCGGACAGGTCCTCGCGCTCGCCCCTCGCGCAGCGGTCGGAGACGGTGATGACCCGCGCGGTGACACCTTCCGCGGGGACGGCGCCGTCGGCGGACGGGCCCGCCATCAGGCCAGCGCCGCGGAGTCGAGCCCGACCGGCACACTGGCGCCGTGACCGAGCTCGCGCAGCACGGCCCGGACCCTCTCGGTGGCGGCGTCCAGCTCGGCGCCGGGCACCCCGCTCCTGGCGTTGGCGAAGCCCAGCTCGGCCTCGCCCCAGGCGGGCAGGACGTGCAGGTGGAGGTGCGGGATCTCGAAGCCGGCGACGAGCAGGGCGGCGCGCGGCGCGTCGAAGGCCTTCTCGACGGCCTGGCCGACGATCTTGGCGACGGACATGAGGTGGGCCAGCAGCTCGTCGTCGGCGCTGGTGAACTTCGCCACCTCCGCCCGCGGGACGACGAGCAGGTGGCCGTCGGTGATCGGGTTGATGGACGCGAAGACGACGCACTCCTCGTCCGCCCATGCGAAGCGCCCGGGGATCTCGCCCCCGATGATCCTCGTGAAGACAGTGCTCATGGTCCCCATCGTGGCACGCCGGCGGCACGCGGCGGCCGACGGAAGACCGCTTGCGCGCCGGCGCGCCCGACGCCAGGATTGCAGGGGGCGCCCTCCCTCCGGCGCCCCGACAGGGGGTCTGCCATGATGCCGAGACGAACCGGCTGGTTCGCGGCGATCGTCGGCGCGCTCCTCGGGCTGGCCCATCTGCACCGCCGCCGCGAGGAGAGGCGGGAGGTCGAGCTGTGGGCCGAGATCGGCCGCGACCCGGAGCGCTGAGCCCCAGCGACGGGCCCGCCCCGGCACCGACGACGCCCCTTGCGGGACCGCTGTCGCCCACTGGTCCGCGGCCCTCCCCGGCCGGCGGCGCCGACCATAGACTGCAACCATGAGCTTCATCCCCATGCCCCGTCGCGGCACCCGCAGGGAGCTCATCGCCGATGCGGCGCTGGCCGCCGGCCTCACCGTGCTCACCTGCTTCTGGGGGGATGTCACCTTCCCGCACCGCGACTCCTACCTGGCGACGGTGCTCGCGAGCCTGCCGCTGACCGTGCCGATCGTCCTGCGCCGCAGGCGACCGCTGATCATGCTGGCCATCGCGACCGTCGGCGGCCTGCTGCAGTGCGTGGCCATCGAGGCCCCGACATTCTCGCTCATCGCGGTGCCGATCATCACCTACTCGGTCGCGCGCTGGGTCCAGGGCCACGGCTCGCGCCTGGCGGTACTGGCCGGTTTCATCGGCGCGATCGTCGGCCCCTACCGCTGGTCGCACACGCGCGAGCCGTGGATCGCCGCGCCGGATCCGCGCAGCGTCTTCTACCTGCTCTTCCTGATCTGCTCGGCGATGGTACTCATCCCGTACCTGATCGGGCGCCGCACCCGCGAGAACGACCTGGTCGAGCTGGAGCGCGAGCTGGCCGCCGAGGCCCAGTACGAGGCGGAGCTGGCCGCCCAGGTCGAGCGCTCCCGCACGATGGAGGCCCGCATCCGCAACGAGATCGCCCGCGAGCTGCACGACGTCGTCGCCCACTCGCTGAGCGTCATCACCGTCCAGGCGCAGGGCGGCAAGGCCCTGGCCGCGAAGGACCCCGACGCGGCGGCCAGGGTGCTCGACACGATCGCCGACACCAGCCGCGACGCGCTCGTCGAGATGCGCCGTATCGTCGGCGTACTGCGCGAGGGTCCCGTCGAGTACCGCCCGCAGCCGACGCTGAGCGACATCCCGGCCATGGTCGAACGCGCCGGTGACCGGGTGCGCCTGGAGGTCGCCGGCCGGGCGCCGCAGGTGCCGCCGACGCTGGGGCTGGCCGCCTACCGCATCTGCCAGGAGGCGGTGACGAACTTCCTCAAGCACGCCGGCCCGCAGGCCGCCTGCCGGATGCGTCTGGACTACGGCCCCGACCGCATCGTCATCGACGTCGTGGACGACGGGGCGGGGGCGTCCGTCCTGGACGACGGGGCGGGCAACGGCCTGCGCGGCATGGCCGAGCGCGCCTCCGCGATGGGCGGCACGGCCAGCGCCGGCCCCCGCCCCGAGGGCGGGTTCGCCGTGCACGCGGAGCTGCCGTCGGAGCAGGCCGGCGCGTGAGTCCGCACCCGCCCGGAGCACGGGTGGGCCGTGACCGGCCCGTCGCTGCCGGTCCGGCGGGGGGCCGATGGCTAGGTTGGGGACAGCCGCCCGCGCGGGACGCCCGGCGCGGGCCGGGAGCGAGTGCAGGAGGAATCATGACCGAGCCCATCACGGTGCTTCTCGTCGACGACCAGGAACTGGTGCGCAGCGGGTTCCGCATGCTCATCGACGCCCAGGACGACATGAGCGTCGCCGGGGAGGCGGCGGACGGCGCCGAGGGCATCGACCGGTTGAGCGCCCTGAGGCCCGACGTGGTGCTGATGGACATCCGCATGCCCGTCATGGACGGCGTCGAGGCCACCCGCCGCGTCATCGAGTCCGGCTTCGACACGCGCGTCCTCGTACTGACCACCTTCGACCTGGACGAGTACGTCTTCTCGGCCCTCAAGGCCGGCGCCTCGGGTTTCATGCTCAAGGACGCCCGCCCCGAGGAGCTGCTGGCGGCCATCCGCACCGTCGCCGCCGGCGACGCCGTCGTCGCCCCGAGCGCGACGCGCCGCCTGCTCGAGCATGTCGCCCCCACCCTGCCCGACCACGTCGGCGAGGAGGACGACCGCCTGTCGGTGCTCACCGAGCGCGAGCTCGAGGTCCTCGGCGAGGTGGCGCGCGGCGCGACGAACGCCGAGATCGCCGAGCACCTGTTCATGGCGGAGGGCACCGTCAAGACCCATATCGGACGGCTGCTGTCCAAGCTCGAGGCGCGCGACCGCGTCGGCCTGGTCCTCATCGCCTACGAGACGGGCCTCGTCCACCCCTGAACGGCCGCGGCGGCCGGGCACCCAGGTTGCCGTCCTTTGGCGCGAAGGGCGCCGGCACGTTACGCGCACCGCGGATCCGCCCCCTCCACAAGGCGGATCGCGTCCGGAACGGGCGCGCTGTTGCACTTTTCGGACCGCATGCGGTCACATTTCGGTCGCACCGCGCCCCCTAGGGCCGGTGCCCGTATAAGATCAGGGTGTTCCAGATGTTCTGCTCATGCCGCTCGCATCGCCCGATGACGCAGCCGATCGCAGATCCGCAGAGTCCAGGGCATCCGCCGCATTCGCGGCCCGCAGACGCCCAGAGGGCTGCTGGGGGTGACCAGCAGCCCTCTGGTGCCCCTCCAAACGCGCACTGAGGCGCGCACCGGGGGAACGACCAGCGCCCGATGAGCGGCTGCCGCCCGACGAGGCGCCGGCTCCGGGATCGACCCCACGCGGGCCGTACTGCGGCCTCGGACCGGCCCGAACGGGGGCGCGCGGGCGAACTAGACTCCGGGAGACGCTGGAGGAGGCGGCGCGTGGAATTCACCCGGAGACTGGGCAGGCTGGGCGGGCACCGTGACTTCCGCCGGCTCATGATCGTGCGCCTGGCCGGTCAGTCCGGCGACGGCACCGCCCAGGTGGGCATGGCCTCGTACCTGCTGTTCGACCCGCAGAGCCAGACCAGCGCCTGGGCGGTGGCCGGGGTGCTCGCCCTGACGATGCTCCCCTACTCGCTGTTCGGCCCCTTCGTCTCGGTGCTGCTCGACCGCTTCTGGCGCCAGCGCATCTCCGTGCTGGTCGACCTCACGCGCACCGCCTGCAGCCTCGTCCTGGCGGCGATGATCGCCTCGCACCTGACCGGCGGCGGGGCGAGCGTCGTCCTGGCCGTCCTGCTGCTGGTGATGCTGAGCCTCAACCGCTTCACGCTGGCCGGGCTGCAGGCGGGCCTGGCCGGCACGGTGGACGAGTCCGAGTACCTCGAGGCGAGTTCGATCATGCCGATGATCGGCCCCCTGGCCGCGCTCTTCGGCGGCGCCGCGGCCGGCGTCATCCGCCTTGTGCTGGGCGGGCCCCTGGGCACGGACGCGGCCAACGGGCTCATCTTCGTCCTGGCCGCGCTGCTGTTCATCGGCGCGGCCGGCGCCGCCGGGCGCATCCCCCGTGACGCCCTCGGCCCCGAGGACGGCGCCGAGCGGACGACGGTGGGCGACGTGGCGCACGGCCTGGCCACCGGGCTGCGCCACCTGTCGGCCCGCCGCCCGGCCCGGCTGGCGCTGCTGTCCGAGGCCGTCGTACGCATCGGCTACGGCTTCCTCATGGCCTTCGTCATCGTCGTCCACCGCCACCGCTTCGCCGGCGAGGGGCGCCTGGGCACGGCGATCGCCGGCGCGGGCGGCTGGTTCGCCGTGAGCGGCGTCGGTTTCGTCCTGTCGGGCGTCGTGTCGGTGCCGATCGCCGATCGCATCGGCGTGCGGCGCTGCATCGGCGCGATGCTGCTCGTCATGGCGCTCTCGCAGGCCACCGTCGGCGCCGTCATGGCCGTGCCGGCACTGCTGGTGAACTCCTTCCTCATCGGCCTGGCCGGCCAGTCGCTCAAGGTGCAGGTCGACACCGTCGTGCAGGCCCATGTGGACGACGACCACCGGGGACGCGTCTTCACGCTCTACGACGTGCTCTACAACGTCTCGACGGTGCTCGGCGCCGTCATCGCGGCCTCGGTCCTGCCCGCCGATGCGGCGAGCACGTCCGCCATGATCGGCATGGGCGCCGGCTACCTGCTGGCCGCGGCGGGCTTCCTGGCCGCCTCGCGCGGCCCCGGCGACGCGGTCTTCAACAGGGGCACCCGGGCCGGGGGCGCCGAGGACGAGCAGCCCTCCGCCGGCGCGCGGGCCTGAGCCCGTCCGGCGCCGGGCCCACACGGCCCCGACGAGACCTCCTCCCGGGCAATGGCCCTCCCGGCGAAGAATCCCGCGTCCTCCGTCCGCAATCGTCCACAACTTGTGGATCCACGAGCCGCTGGATAACATCTTCGCCGGTGCATGTGATGAACGGCAGGAAAACCTGCTCCAGTGAAGATCGACAAGATCCTCACTCGTGCTCATGCGGGCAGCGCCCCGCGCCGACGTTCGGGGAGGAGGCCCCGTGAACCTCGTGCTCTCGTCCGCGCTGACGCTCTTCCTCGTCCTCGACCCGCTGGGCAACATCCCGATCTTCCTGACGGCCCTGCGCAAGGTCGACCGCGGCCGCCGCCAGCTCGTCCTGACCCGGGAGCTGTGCATCGCCCTTCTCATCATGCTGGCCTTCCTGCTCGCCGGCCGGCAGCTGCTGTCCGTGCTGCACGTCACCCAACCGGCGCTGGCCACGGCCGGCGGCCTCATCCTGCTGCTCATCGCCATCAAGATGATGTTCCCCACGCCCGAGAGCAATCTGACCGAGCGCACATTCACCGAGCCCTTCATCGTGCCGCTGGCCGTGCCCTACACGGCCGGCCCGTCGGCGCTGGCAACCGAGATCATCATGGCCAACCAGCACCCCGACGGACTGCCCCAGATGCTCGCCGCCGTCGCCCTGGCCTGGCTGCCCTGCTCGATCATCCTGTTCTTCTCGGGCTACCTGAACCGCTGGCTCGGCGAGCGCTTCCTGACCGCCGTCGAGCGCCTCATGGGCATGATCCTGGTCATCGTCTCCACGCAGATGCTCCTCGGCGGCATCCGCGACTTCTTCCAGTTCTGACGGGCGGGGCCCGCCGGCCCCGCGGAGACCCGCGCCCGGCGTGACGTTCGTCACGTCGCGGTCATGACAGCGCGCCGAAGATCGACGTGAGCCCCTCGACAGGCCCGGCGCACCGGTCTTGACTTGGGAGCGGGCATCGCCCCAACGACCAGGAGGAGGCGCCGTGAACGCACCCATCAGCACACCGGGGCAGACCGTCATCGAGGCCGGCTCCATCAGCAAGTCCTTCCGCACGGCCACCGGCGGGCGCATCGAGGCCGTCAAGGACGTGAGCCTCACCGTCCGTGCCGGCGAGATCGTCGCCCTGCTCGGCCCCAATGGCGCCGGAAAATCCACGACGATCGACATGATCCTCGGGCTGACCAGGCCCGACGCCGGGTCGGTAAGAGTCTTCGGGGGCGCGCCGCTCGAAGCCTCCCGCAGCGGGCGCACGGCCGTCGTCGCCCAGAGCGGGGGTCTGCTGGCCGACAGCACCGTGTACCAGACGATGCGCGTCCTGGCCGCCCTCTACCCCGAGCCCGACATCGGCTCGTGCATGGACCGGGCGGGCATCATCGACCTGGCCGACCGCCAGGTGGCGAAGTGCTCCGGCGGCGAGCAGCAGCGGCTGCGCTTCGCCCTGGCCCTGCTGCCCGACCCGGACCTGCTCATCCTCGACGAGCCGACGGCGGGCATGGACGTCCAGGCCCGCCACGACTTCTGGCGCGAGATCCGGGTCGAGGCCCAGGCCGGGAGGACGATCGTCTTCGCCACCCACTACCTCGAGGAGGTCGACGAGTTCGCCGATCGCGTCGTCCTCATCAAGGAGGGCCGCGTCATCGCCGACGACTCCACCGACGCCATCCGCACGGCGGCCGGCGGCTGCGTCGTCTCGGCCGAGCTGGCGCACGGCGCCCTCGCCCGCATCGGGCTGCCCGGCACGAGGCTGCTCGAGGAACGGGCCGGACGCACCTATCTGCACAACAGGGACTCGGACGCGCTGGCCCGGCGCCTGCTGGAGCTGGGCGGGCGCGAGATACGGGTCGTCCCGCGCAGCCTGGACGACGCCTTCCTGGCCCTGACCTCGACCACCATGGAGAACTGACATGACGACCATCACCCCTGCCCCCGGGTCCACCGCAGTGGGCCCCGGCCCCGTCCGCGAGGCGAACTCGGTGCGGCTGCCGCCGCGGCGCAGCAGGCTGCGCGGCATCCCCCTGGACTACCTGTGGTGCGAGGTCCGACGGCCGATGCGCCGCTCGAACCTCATCTTCAACCTCATCCTGCCGGCGGTGCTCTACCTGGCGCTGTTCCGCACCGGCTCGTCCAACGCGGACATGCCCGGCGGCAACTTCGCGATGTGGATGACGATCGGCATCGCCGTCTACGGCTCGGCGGCGGCGAGCACGAGCGCGGCCGCCTCGATCGCCGTGGAGAAGGCGTCGGGCTGGATGCGCACGATGCGCCTGACCCCGCTCAGCACGGGCGGCTACGTGCTGACCAAGATCGCCGGCGCCATGTGCATGGCGGTCCTGCCGGTGGGGATCGTCGGCCTGCTCGGGGCGGCCACCGGGGCGCGCGGCACGGTGGCCGCCTGGGCCTGCGGCCTGGTGGGCGCGTGGGCGTCCTCGGCCATCTTCTCGGCCCTCGGCCTGGCGATCGGCCTGGCCCTGCGCGCCGAGGTCGTCATCCACGTGCCCGGCCTGGTCATCACGGCTCTGGCCTTCTGCGGCGATCTGTTCATCCCGTTGTCGGGCACGATGCTGACCATCGGGCGGTTCACCCCCATGTACGGCGCCGCGGCGATCGCCCGCTGGGCCCTGACCGGCGGCAGCACCTTCGGCACCGCCCACGACTCGCTCGGCTGGGCGCTCGTCAACGCGGTCTGCTGGTTCGCGGGCTTCGCGCTCTGGGCGGCGCGCAGGTTCACCCGCAGCACCGGGCGCGTCTGAGGCCGGCCGGCGGGCGCGCCGGGCCGGACGGCTCAGAACAGCTTGCCCTGGTTCTTCGGCGGGGCGTAGGCGGGATCGACGCCGTCGAACATCTTGGAGATCGACCTGCCCCGGTGGATGCGGTCGATGGCCTCGGCGAACAGCGGGGCGACGGACAGCGTTCGGAGCTCGGGCCAGTCGGCGGGAGCCGGGACGGTGTCGGTGGTGACGACCTCGCCGATGAACTCCTCGGCGCGCAGGCGCTCGACGGCGCGGGCGGCGAACAGGCCGTGGGTGCAGGCCACGGAGGCGGACAGGGCGCCCTGTTCCTTGAGCCTGCGGGTGAGCTCGATGATCGATCCGCCGGTGGCGACCTCGTCGTCCAGGACGATGCAGTGCCTGCCCACGACGTCCCCGACGACCATGTCGATGACGACCCTGTCATCGCCCAGGCGGCGCTTGGAGCCGGCCGCGACGGGCAGGCCGAGCAGGCGGGCGAAGTTGGAGGCGGCCTTGGCGTTGCCGAAGTCGGGGCTGACGACCACCGAGTTCCCGCAGTTGCCGCGGTAGTACTCGGCGATGACGCCCATGGCCGTGAGCTGATCGACGGGCACCGAGAAGAAGGCCTGCACCTGCGGCGAGTGGAGCTGCATGGTGAGCACGCGGTCGACGCCGGCGGTGACCAGCAGATCGGCGACGAGGCGGCCGCCGACGCTGATCCGCGAGGCGTCCTTCTTGTCGGAGCGCGCGTACGAGTAGTGCGGGATGACCGCGGTCACCTGAGCGGCCGAGGCCGATCTGGCGGCCTGCACCATCAGCAGCAGCTCCATGAGGTGGTTCTGAGTGGGCGGCACGAGCGGCTGCACGATGTAGACGTCGCGTTGGCGCACGTTCACCAGCAGCTGCGCCTGGAGGCAGTCATTGCTGAAGCGGCTGATCTCGACCGGCGAGAGATCGACCTTCGCGTACTTGCAGATGTTCCCGGCCAGCTCGCGGTGAGCCGAGCCCGAGAACACGACGATGTCTTCCACAGTCGTCCTTCCACAGCGGATCCGTGCCCCACCAGCCTAGACGTCCGCCGGCGCACGCCCCCGGACCGGCCCCGCCGGTGCGCTGCCGGGGCCCGCCCCCGGAGGGCCGGATCACAGCAGGCCGATCCGGCGCGGGATCTCCTGGCGCTGGCCCCCGACGTGGCGGATGCGCCGCTCGGCACCGGAGCCGACGACGGTGAGCTGGGTGCGGAAGCGGCGCAGGGCCGCGACCACACGGGACTCGAGGGCCGGGTCGACGACATCGAGCCAGCCGGCCGCGACGGCGCCGGGGTCGTCGCCCTGCGACAGCACCTGGACGAAGGGCGTGCCGGTCTGCTCGCAGGCCAAGGCGGCGATCTGGTGGCAGCGCACGTGGTCGGGGTGGCCGTAGCCGCCGTCGTCGTCGTAGCTGACGAGCACGTCGTAGCCGCGGCCGGCCATGCCGGCGCGCAGGTCGGCGATCTCCTGGGCGAGCGGCGCCATCGTCAGGGAGCCCCCGCCGGCGTCATGGGCGGGTCCGGCCAGGGTCGGCGTCACCCAGCGCATGCCGGAGTCCTCGTAGCGGCAGTCGTCCAGTCCGGCCTCGCGCCACGGCGCGGAGCCGAGGAACCACCGGTCCGTTATGCCCAGTTCGGCGCAGGCCGCGGTCAGCTCGGCCTCGCGGACGGCCGTCAGCTCGGCGGGCGTGACGCCCTCGGGCAGGACGCCCGCCACGACCTCGCCCCGTTCGCCGCGCGTGCAGGTGACCAGCTCGACGCTGCCGCCACTGCTCGCCACCCAGGCGGCCAGCGGGCCGGTCGAGAGGGTGTCGTCATCGGGATGGGCGTGCACGAGCAGCACGCGCATGCCCGTCGGGTCGTGGATGAGGCGTTCGATCGCGTCGGCGTTGTCGGTGGGCGCGCTGCTCCTCGTCGGTCCTGCCATGCGCCGACCATATCGACGGGGCCGGCCCGCCCCCGCACGGGCCCGGCAGCACTGCCGCGGCGCCGATCCGGCGGGGCGACCGGGGCCGGGGCGCGGGTCATCGGGAGACGCTGCGGTAGGCGGCGAGCAGCCCGGCCGCGGTGCGGTCCCAGCCGTGCTCCTCGGCGAAGGCCCTGTCGGCCCTGATCATGCGCTCGCGCAGCTCGCCGTCGTCGCGGATGGACTGCGCGGCGGCGGCCCACGCGGCGGGGTCGCGGCCCTCCAGCAGGATGCCGGTGACGCCGTCCCGGACCGCCTCGGGGATGCCGCCGACCCGGCCGGCGATGACCGGCGCGCCGCTGGCCTCGGCCTCGAGGCAGATCAGCGAGAAGGTCTCGGAATAGCTGGGGTTGATGAGCGCGCAGGCGCCGCGCAGCATGCAGGCCAGTTCGTCGCGGGTCTGCGAGCCGAGGAAGGTGACGTGCTCGTCCAGGCCCAGCTCGTGCACCATCCGGTGCAGCTCGTCCTCGTAGTGGGTGAAGTCCTGCGAGGCCTCGCCCGCGACGACCAGGTGCGGCCTGTCGAACTCGGGGATCTCGGCCATCATGCGGATGGCCAGGTCGGGGCCCTTCAACGGCTGCAGTCGCGAGGCGAACAGGAAGTAGCAGCCGCCGGTCTCGCCCCAGGCCCAGTGCTTCTCGCCGGGGCGCAGCGGGCGGAAGCGCTCCGTGTCGACGCCGGGGTGCACCGGGATGATGGGCGTTGCCAGAGGGCCATAGCGGTCGATGATGGTCCGCCTCTCGGCCTCGGAGACGGCCACGATGAGGTCGGACCGCGCCGCCACCAGCGCCTCGCCGGCGGGCCGGCCGGGCGACTCGGGCGGCTCGCCGGCCTCGAGCGAGTCGGCGCCGGGCGGGGCCGAGACCGAGTGGAAGCTCTGGACGTGCGGGACGCCCCACCGCAGGGCCAGCGGCAGGGCGGCGACGCCGCTGAACCAGTGGTGCGAGTGGATGATGTCGTAGACCGGGTCGAGCCGGCCCATGGACTCGCGGAAGGGCTCGATGAGCGCCTCGGCCCTGCTCTTGGCGACGACCCTGGCCGGGCCGGCGTCGAGGTTGAGGAGCCGCACGCCGGGCGCGATCTCGGACCGGGCGGGCGCGCCGGGGTCCTCGCGGCGGGTGATGAGATCGACCCTGCGACCCGCCCGGGCCAGGGCCATCGCGGAGTTCAGCTCGACGACGTTCATGCCGCCCGCATCGGCCGATCCGGGGGAGGCGACCGGGGACGTGTGCAGGGACACGAAGGCGATGCGCACCGGCTCAACCATCGAGTCCACCTCCGTCGTTCTCGTCGATTCTCCCATAGACGGGCGCGGAAGAGGACAGCATCCAGAGCCATCCCCGGTCAAGGGGGTCTTTCGCCGAAAGTGAAGGCGCACCGGCCCCGCCGCGGACGCCGAGGGGCCTGCGAGGACGGAGACCGGTCGGCCCCGCAGTGCCAGTCGCTGCGGCCCGCGGGCGGGCGCCTCGCCTAGTCTTGGGCCCATGAACCGCCGCATCCTCCCCGCGCTCGTCGCACTCGCCGCACTGCTGGCCGCCGGCTGCGCCCAGGACCCGTCGGCCAGGGGCGACGGCTCCTCGGGCTACGGCCCCACGAGTACCGCGCCCAGCGCCACGAGCACCGACCGGGCCAAGGCCATCGAGAGCTTCGACTTCGCCGCCACCGACTGGTACGACGCCCGCTCGGGGCAGACGCTGAGCCCCGGCTCGGCCGGCTCGCAGGACTCCTGGTGGCAGGTCGACACCGGCACCAGCGGGAACCCGGTGCAGTACGCCGACCTCGACCACGACGGCTATGAGGACGCCGTCGTCTGGCTGACGAGCGGCGAGGGCAGCGACTACTGGCACTACGCCTACGTGTGGACCTGGGACGCCGAGCAGGGCACCGCGGTCCAGTCGCCGTACCCGATCACCGACGACGCCTCGTGCGGCAACTCGACCAAGTCGCTGAGCGTCGACGCCGCCACCGGGAGGATCACCGTGACGCGCCTGATCCGCAACAACGAGGCCTGCTCGGACCTGCCGGCCCACGAGGTCGCCAATACGATCGAGCTCGAGAACGGCATGCCGATCCGCACGTCCCCGGTCCGCGCCTCGACCGGCCCCTGCCTGGAACCGGCCTCCGACGGCCGCGCGACGACGGAGATCGCCACCAGGCCGCTCAGGCTGGCCCCCGACGCCGACGCCCCCGAGCTCGCACTCGACCAGGTTCCGTGGGTGGCGCTCGGCGGCGGCCGCGACCAGACGACGAACGGCTACCACCAGGTGCTCTTCCGCGCCGGTGACGACTCGCTCACCTGGTACTGCGCGTACACCGACGAGATCGCCATCGCCAACGGCTGAGGCGCCGCGGGCGGGCCGGGGAACCGCGTCGACGGCCGTGGGATCAGACGAGGCCGCTCAGGCCGTCGACCAGCCGCCCGACGCCCTGGGCGAGGATGGCCGGAGTGGTGGCGAGGTTGAACCGGGCGAAGCCCCTGGCCCGGGACGAGAACCATTCGCCGTAGTCGACGGCGAGCCCGCAGGTGTCCTGCAGGAACGACCTCAGGTCGGCGGGCCGGACGTAATCGCGCAGGTCGAGCCACAGCAGATAGGTGCCCTCGAGGGTCGGGATCTGGGCCGTCGGGGCGACCTCGCGCACACGCGCCCGGAAATCGCGGTCGTTGACGCGGACGAGGTCGGTGAAGCCGCTCAGCCACTCGGCACCGCCGCGCCAGGCGGCCTCGGCCGCGGTCAGGCCCATGATGTTGGGCTCGGTCCGCACGTAGGCCCTGGACCAGGAGTCGTAGCGGGCGCGCAGGGCGTCGTCGGGGATGATGATGTGCGAGTGGACGAGGCCCGCCAGGTTGAAGGTCTTGGAGACGGCGTTCAGCGTGATGACGCGGTCGCGGTAGGCGCCATCGGCCACCTCGGACATGGCGACGAACGGGCGGGAGCCGGGCAGGACGTCCTGGTGGATCTCGTCGGCGACGACGATGACGCCGTGCCTGGCGCAGATGCCCAGCACCGCGTCGAGCTCGGCCTCGGTCCACACGCGGCCGACCGGGTTGTGCGGGGAGCAGGCGATCCACTCCTTGACGTCGCCGTCGACAATGGTGCGCTCGAAGCCGCCCAGGTCGAAGCCGTACTCGCCGTTCTCGTCGCGGGCGAGCTCGCAGGTGATGAGCCGGCGGCCGGTGTCGCGGACGGCGCTGTGCATCGGGTAGTAGACCGGCGTGGTCAGCATGACGGCGTCGCCGGGATCGGTGAAGGCGCTGATCATCCAGTAGAAGGACGAGACGACACCGGTTCCGAAGCGCACCCACTCCCTCTCGACGCGGGCCTGCCGGCGGGCGGCGGCCCAGGCGTCGAAGGCCTCGAAGTAGGAGTCGGGCACCGTGGCGTAGCCGAAGGCGCCATGGGCGACGCGCTCGGTCAGCGCGTCGAGGACGGCCTCGGGGGCGCGGAACTCGGTGTCGGCCACCCACATGGGCAGCAGGTCGGGATCGCCGAAGCGCGCCTCCAGGGCATCCCACTTGAGGGAATCGGTGTTGCGGCGCTCCACCTGGTAGCGCTGCGCGAAAGCATCGGCGTCCATCGGCCCTCCCGTTGATGAGTGACCCGTGGATTCTCTCACCGGCGCCGTCGGGGGCGGCAAGTGCACCGCCGTGCGCCCGCGCATCGCCCCGGTCCACCAGGTCGCGGCGGATCCGGTGGTCGTCCGTCCGGGCGCGGCGAATCCCGTGGCGGAACGTTCCCGCTCGGCGCCCGGCCCGTGACAGGCTTGGCCCGTGACGAACCCAGTCGCCGATGGTGCCGGACGGGGGCCGAGCGCGCGCGGATTCGTCGATGCGGCCTTCAACGAGGTGCTGGCCGGCACCCGCGTCCTCATCACCGCCCAGCGCCGGGCCGAGGACCTGTCGGCCGCCCTCAAGCGCCGCGGCGCCCATACCGTCGTCGCCCCGAGCATGGGCGTCGAGCACCACATCGACGAGGCGAGCCTGCTGGGCAGGACCCGCGACCTGCTCGACTCGCCGCCCGACGCCGTCGTCGTGACGACGGGCATCGGCCTGCGCGCCTGGCTCGACGCCGCCGACACGGCCGGCCTGTCCGAGGCGCTGTCCGAGATGCTGGGGGCCACCAGCACGATCGCCCGCGGCCCGAAGGCGGTGGGCGCGCTGCGCGGGGCCGGGGCCGATCCGGCGTGGGTCTCCCCCCGGGCCAGCTCGCACGAGATCCTCGAGCACCTGCTCGAGACGGGCGTCGCCGGCAGGCACGTGGTCATCCAGTGCCACGGCGCCGGCGACGACGGCCTGTCCGAGGCGCTGCGCGAGGCGGGCGCCCGGGTGACGCCGCTGACCGTCTACCGCTGGGGCCCGCCGCCCGACGCCGACGCCGTGACGAACTCGATCGACGAGCTGCGCGCCGCCCGCTTCGACGCGGTGGCGTTCACCTCGTCCCCCGGCTCGGCCGCATGGGTGAGCTCCCTCGAGGCTGCCAAGGCCCTGGGGAACGTGCGCGAGCAGAACCTCTCGGGCGGCCTTCTCCTCGCGGCGGTCGGCCAGGTCGCCGCAGGGCCCCTCGTGGACGCCGGCTTCGACGTGGGCTGCCCGGAACGCGGCCGGATGGGCGCACTCGTCCGCTACATCTCGACGAGGATCACCGAGGACGCCCTGACCTGCGTCATCCCGGCCGGCCTGCTGCGCGTGCACGCCACCGACGCGGCCCTCGGGCAGCGGGCGCTGGGCCTGGCGCCCGGTGGCCTGGCGGTCGCGCGCCTGCTGGCGAGCCATCCGGGCCGGACCGTCAGCCGCGAACAGATCCTCCACGTGCTGCCCGGCGACTCGACCGACCCGCACGCCGCGGAGGTCGCCATCGCCCGCCTGCGCGAGGCGCTGGCCAGCCCGGCGTCCATCCGGACGGTGGTGCGCAGGGGGTACCTGCTCGTCGACGCCAGCTGAACGGCCGGCCGAGGGCGGCCTCCGGCGGGCCGGGGGTGCGCCGCCCGCCGGGCGGGGACGACAATTGGGTGCACGCAGGCCGACCACAGGAGAACCATGAACTTCGCCTCGCTCTACGATCAGGGCTTCGCACGCGTCGCCGCATGCACGACAGCCGTCGCGATCGCCGATCCCGCGACGAACGCCGCACGCCTGGCCGAGCAGGCCGGCCGCATGGCCGGCCGCGGCGCCGCCGTCGTCGCCTTCCCCGAGCTGAGCCTGACCGGCTACGCCATCGACGACCTGCTGCTCAACCAGCGGCTGCTCGACGGGGCGCTCGAAGCACTGGCCTCCTTCGCCGGAGCCACTGCGGCCCTGACGCCGCTGCTCGTCGTCGGCGCCCCCCTGCGCCGCGGCAACCGCCTGTACAACTGCGCCGTGATGGTCCACCGCGGGCGCGTGCTCGGCGTGGCGCCCAAGAGCCACCTGCCGAACTACCGCGAGTTCTACGAGAAGCGCTACTTCGCCTCCGGCGCCGGCCTGCGCGGCGAAATCGACCTGGGCGGGCTCGGCCGGGTGCCCTTCGGGGACGACCTGCACTTCCGCGCCACCGACGTCGCCGGCCTGGACGTGCACGTCGAGGTCTGCGAGGACATGTGGGTTCCGGTGCCGCCGAGTTCGCGCGCCGCACTGGCCGGGGCCACCGTGCTGGTCAACATCTCGGGCTCGCCGATCACCGTCGGGCGCGCCGCCGACCGCCACCTGATGTGCCGGTCGGCGTCGGCGCGCGACATCGCCGCCTGCGTCTACTGCGCCGCCGGCCTGGGCGAGTCGAGCACCGACCTGGCCTGGGACGGCCAGACGATGATCTACGAGAACGGCGCCCTGCTCGCGCAGACCGAGCGCTTCCCCGACGGCCCCCGCGCCTCGGTGGCCGACGTCGACCTGGAGCTGCTGGCCGGCGAACGGCTGCGCAACGGCTCCTTCGACGACAACGCGATCGCCCTCGCCGATGCGGGGCTGGACGCAGGGGCCAGGGTCATCGACCTCGTTCTCGACCCGCCGCGCACCGACCTCGGGCTGGCCCGCGAGGTGGAGCGCTTCCCGTTCGTCCCGGCCGACGGCTCGCGCCTGGCACAGGACTGCTACGAGGCCTACAGCATCCAGGTGGCCGCGCTGCGCCAGCGCCTGGGGGCCATCGGCGACCCGAAGATCGTGCTGGGCGTCTCGGGCGGTCTCGACTCGACGCACGCCCTGCTCGTCGCGGCCAGGGCGATGGACCTGGCGGGGCGCCCGCGCACCGACATCCTCGCCTTCACGATGCCCGGCTTCGCCACGAGCGCCCGCACCAGGACCAATGCGTCCGCGCTGGCGCAGGCCCTCGGCACCACCTTCGCGACGCTCGACATCCGCCCGGCCGCCGCCCGGCTGCTCCACGACCTGGGCCACGCCGACGACGAGTACGACGTCACCTTCGAGAACGTGCAGGCCGGCCTGCGCACCGACTACCTGTTCCGCATCGCCAACCAGCGCGGCGGCATCGTACTGGGCACCGGCGACCTGTCGGAGCTGGCGCTCGGCTGGTGCACCTACGGCGTCGGCGACCAGATGAGCCACTACGCGGTGAACTCGGGCGTCCCGAAGACCCTCATGCAGCACCTGGTCCGCTGGGTCATCGCCTCGGGCCAGTTCTCGGACGGGGTCGGCACGATCCTGCAGTCGATCCTCGACACCGAGATAACCCCCGAGCTCGTCCCCGTCGCCGAGGGCGCCAGGCCGCAGTCGACGCAGGACGCGATCGGCCCGTACGCGCTGCACGACTTCGCCCTCTACTACTGGCTGCGCCACGGCTTCCGCCCCGCCAGGATCGCCTTCCTGGCCCGGCGGGCCTGGGGCGACGCGGACGCCGGCGACTGGCCCGCGAACTTCCCCGAGGACGAGAGGCCCGCCTACTCGCTCGATGAGATCAAGCACTGGCTGGGCGTCTTCTGCAGGCGCTTCATGCAGTCGCAGTTCAAGCGCACGGCCATCCCGAACGGCCCGAAGGTGCTGGCCGGCGGCGCGTTGAGTCCGCGCGGCGACTGGCGTTCGCCGTCCGACGGCAACGCCCGCCTCTGGCTGGCCGACCTGGAGAACGTTCCCGGCCGGGGTTGAGGATCCCGGGCGGCGTCCCCGGTCCGTCTCCGATCCGCATCCGCATTTGCCTCCATCGGTACATCACTGTATCTTCGATATATCGACAACAGATCGATGTCTGCGGGCGCGGCGCTCCACGCCCGACCGGGGCGCCGGACCGGCGAGCGCGAGGCCGGCGGAGGGCCGCCAGGGCCCCGCACGGCGCACGAGAGCCACCGCGATCACCGCGGACCGACCGCCCGGCAAGGGCACGAGAATCAGGAGTTCGACAATGACCAGGCATTTCAAGCACTGCATGAGCATGGACCGGGATGACTTCGAGTACGGCCCGGCAGGACGCGGCCATCACCGCCACGAGC
>NZ_CAUTOU010000048.1:0-17758 GCF_963539965.1 uncultured Propionibacterium sp. | reverse complement strand
CGAGGCCGAGGCACGAGGGGCCGCCGAGGCGTCCCGGGCCGAGCACGGAAGCGCCCGCTCGCGCTGGCTCGCCGCTCTGGCCGGCGAGCTGGCCGTCGAGCTGGCGGAGGGCAGGCCGTGCCCGGTATGCGGTTCGCCCGAGCACCCCCGTCCCGCGACGCGTCCGGGCGGCGCCCCGACCCGGCAGGACGTCGAGGCGCTGAGCCGGCGGGCCGCATCCGACGAGCGGGCCCTGACGAAGGCCACTGCTGCGTGCGATGCCCTGGCCGGGCACCTGGCCGAGCAGCAGGAACTGGGCGGCGGCCTGACCGCCGACGAGGCCGGAGAGGCCCTCGCCAGTGCGGACGAGGCGGTGCGGAGGGCCACCGGCGCGGCGAATCGGCGCAGGCAGCTGGGCGCGCTCGTCCAGCGGCTCGGGCAGGACGCCGACAGAGCCTCCGGCACGATCAGCTCGCTCGTCGCCCGGCAGGCCCAGCTGGCAGAATCCGTCAAGACCTCACAGGCCGGCATCGCCGAGGACCAGGCCAGGATCCGCTCCGCCCGCGGGGACTTCCCGAGCGTCACCGCCCGGGCCGAGTCGCTCGCCGCGAAGACCCGCTCGATCCAGGCGCTCCAGCGCGCCCTCGAGGTGCTGTCCACGGCGCGCCAGGCATACGCGGCGCACCGCTCCACCGCCCTGGCCGCGATGGCGCAGGAGGGCTTCGGGAACGACCCGGCACAGGTGCGCGAAGCCGTTCTGCCCGACGCGGAGCTGGCGGCCCTGACCGACCGGCTGACCGGCTACGACGCCCGTACCGCCGACCTGGCGGCGCGGCTGGCCGACCCGCGGCTTCAGGCCGCGGCAAGGGCGCCCGAACCCGATCTGGAGGCCCTCGACGCGGCGGCCGAGCGGGCGGAGGAGCTGGCCCGGCAGGCCCAGCAGCGTCTCGGCGAGGCCGCCGGGCAGCTGTCGCGCAGCACCGAGGCCGCCGGACGCCTGAGCCGGGCGCTGTCCGCGTACGAACGCATCGGGCCGCAGGTCGAGCCCTATGTGCGCATGGCAGAGCTGGCCAATGCCACCGGCAAGCGGAACCTGGCGGGCATCACGCTGCCGACGTTCGTGCTGAGGCACCGTTTCGAGCAGGTCATCGACCGGGCGAACGAGCGCCTCGAGGTGATGACGCACGGCCGCTACAGCCTGCGCAGGACGGATGAGCGCGAGGGCCGGGGCCGCCGTCAGGGCCTGGGGCTGGTCGTCGTCGATCATGCGCCCGTCGATACCGAGCGCGACCCGCGCACACTGTCGGGCGGGGAGACCTTCCTGGCCTCGCTGTCGATGGCGCTGGGTCTGTCCGACACGGTGACGAGCGAGGCCGGCGGCATCGAGCTCGACAGCCTCTTCATCGACGAGGGTTTCGGCAGCCTCGACCCGGAGGCCCTGGACATGGTGATGGCCCAGCTGGAGCGCTTGCGCGCCGGAGGCCGCTGCGTCGGCGTGATCAGCCACGTCACCGAGATGAAGCAGCGCATCGCCGAACGGGTGAGCGTGCGGGCCAGGGGCGACGGCACGTCCACCCTCGCCACGACGAGCTGATGCGGGGCGGAGAGCACGTGCGCCCCGCAAACGTTCTTGACCTTGACACCGTGACAAGCCGGAAGGTGGGCACATGCCTGAGGAAGACCCAGCCGCAGCGCGCTGGACCATCGGCCAGTTCTCCAGGATGACGCGGCTGAGCGCCAGGATGCTGAGGCACTACGACCGTCTCGGCCTGCTGCGCCCGGGCGACGTCGACCCCTGGAACGGCTACCGGTACTACTCGCAGGACGAGCTCGGCCCCGCCGTGATGCTGCGCCGCCTGCGGGACGCGGGCCTCGGCCTGGACGAGATCGCTCTGGCCCTGCCCGCGCTCCTGTCCGACGACGAGAGCATCTGGCGCCCGGCGCTGGAACGCCATCTCGAGCGTTTGGAGGCCGAGGCCGGGGAACTCGGGCGCCGGCGCGAGCAGACGCTCGCGCTGCTCCATCACCGAAAGGAACCCATCATGACCACCCAGACCGTTCCCGGCACGACGCTCACGATCCCGGCGCACACGATCATCGCCCGTCGCGGGACCATCGCCACGTACCGGGACGAGGGCGCCCTGTTCGGCGAGTTCGAGACCCAGCTCCACGGGGTCCTCGCCGCCACCGGCGCCGCCCTGACCGGTGATCCCTGCGGGGCGACCTTCTACGAGGACGGCTACGTCGAGCACGACGTCGACGTCGAGGTCTGGGAGGTCGTCGCCGCCCCGGTCGAGGTGGCCGCGCCGCTGAGCTGCCGCAGGGTTCCCGAGCAGACCGTCCTCATGGCCGAGCACAAGGGCTCGTACGAGGGGATCTCCGAGGTCTACACGGGGCTCCTGCACGAGATCGGCGAGCGGGGCCTGACGATCACCGGGTTCTCCTTCGAGCGCTATCTCGTCGGCCCCGCCCACAACCCGGACCCGGGCACCTGGCGCACCCAGGTCTGCTTCCCGATCGAGGGGTGAGGAAGAGGAGCAGCGGGCCGCGCGGTGATTCCCGTCACTGCGCGGCCCGCCCTCTTCGTCGCACGAACCGCCGCCGGACCGCACCGCGCGGCTCGCAGGCGTCACCAGGCAGGGCGAACGGCCTTGTCGAGGGACCCGGTGATCCCGTCCCCCGCGTCAAGGGATTCCCCGGCGCGCTGGCCCACGGCCCTCCCCGGCGGGGAGGGGAGGAGCGGGCCGCTCACCGTTCTCGGACAGGGCGGTGTCAAGTGGTGGGAGCAGCGAGGAGTTGTTGGAAGGCTTCTCGTGGGGTGAGGCATCCGAGGGTGGCCCGGGGTCGTTCGTTGAGTTCTTCGGCGATGGCGGCGAGGCAGGGCCGGTGCCGGGGGATGGGGGTGCCCTTGGGCAGGTACTCGCGGATCAGTCGGTTGGTGCTCCCGTTGCCGCCGCGTTCCCACGGGCTGCGGGGGTGAGCGAAGCAGACCGGTAGCCCGGTCGCCATCGTGAGTGCGGCGTGCCGGGCCGTCTCGCCGCCCCGGTCCCGGGTCAGGGTTCCCTTCATCGACCCGGGCGGCCCGGTGACGCAGTCGATCAGGGCCTCGCGCGCCCTGCCGGAGTCCTTGCCCTCCGGCAGGGCGAGGACAGCGGTGAACCGGGTCGTGCGTCCGACCAGGGTGATCGCCGCGCTCGCGCCCCGGGCGCCGATGATCACGTCGCCTTCCCAGTGCCCCGGCACTCGTCGGCCCCGGGCCGCCTCGGGGCGCTCATCGATGCCGGCCATGCCGATGATCGGGGCGCCACGGTGCCCCGGTCGCCGGCGCGGGAGGCGGCGGGTGCGTTCCGAGGCCGGCACGATCCCGTGCTCGCGCAGCGTCTTCTTCGGCGTCGCGCAGATCCACGTGCGGATCGCCTCGCGGGACGCCCTCGCTCCTCGGGCCGGTGGGGAGCCCTTGCACGGCTCGAGCCTGGCATCGCCGGCCTCGGCCCGTAGCCGGCCGGCGATCTGCCCGGGTGCGCGGGACCGGCGAGGATCAGCCGACACACGATGCTTCGACACCGGATCACCATCGATTTCACGGATCCTCGCGCGTCTGCGCCGCCGTCCGGCCATCGTATCCGCGGCCACGCACCGGTACTGGCCCTGGTCACCGTTGCGTTTCACTTCCCGTGACACCACCGGCACATCCCGACCGATCCGCCGAGCGATCTCCCGGAACGAACAGCCCTCATCGAGCCCCTCCGCGATCGCGGCCCGATCGACAACCGCCAGCACCCGACGCCTCACACCAACACCCCCGACCCGACAAGCACTGTTGCCACGACCCTATGACACCACCCAGGAACTCGGAGAGATCGCGGAAGTAGTTGTACCTCTCCCACGAAGCGCGGTCACCGATCACGTAGAGACGGCGTTCGGCGCGGCTGGCCGCGACGTTGACCAGGTTGACGGTGGATGCCGCCCATTTCTTGGCACCGGGACTGCTCGGGTCCCCGCCCAGGACGAGGACGACGACCGGCGCCTCCCGCCCCTGGGCGGTGTGGATCGTGCCGGCCTGCAATCCGGGGTGCCGGGGTATCAAGGATCTGAGCCGGTCCGCGACATCGCGGAACGGTGAGACGGCGATGACGTCCGATGCTCCGACGCCCTGCCCGGCGAGGTCCCCGAGCATCCTCTCGAAGCGGGCGATCTGGTTCTCCTGGAGATGGCTCCCCGGAGTGGGAGCGGGTTCATCGACCCAGCAGCTCGGTCCGACCACGGGATGGCCGGGCGAATCGAACGGGTCGGGTCTTTCCGGGTCGTCGAGGACGCGGTGAACACCATTGATCATGATGCCGTTGTAGGCGATCCAGTTGCACAGGGAGAACATGGGTTCGTCGCAGCGGCGGTGGACTCTCAGCGGTGCGCCGACCCATACCCGTTCCTCCCCTTGGGGCAGCCATGTGCCGTACCGGGAGATGCGGTCGGCAAGGGTCTGGACGGAAGCCCTGGGCGGGATCCAGGTCGGGGAGATCCGGCGCGTCGCCGCGATGTCGCGCTGCGCCTTCTGCGGGACCGTCACTATGGGCTGAAGTTGAAGCGGGTCGCCGACGGCGACGACGTCGCAGGCCGCGCGGAGCCCATCGAGCATGTCGCGCGCCGTGTTGGCCAGGAGGTCCTGGCGGGCCTGGTCCCAGCCCTTGTGAGGGACGGTGCCGTCGCGCCACTGCTTGAGCCGGGATTGCATCCGCCAGATGCCGTCGACGGGCCGTCCGCTCGCGCCCTTCGTGGTCCTGTCGAACCAGAAGGATGAGTGGAACCTGTCCCGGTTGCGCTTGTTGCCCAGTCTGGCCGCGATGATGCCCCATGCCAGGAGGGCGTCGGTCTTCTGCTCGTCCCCCATCGTTTCCCGGAGCACCGCAGAGGCGATGTCTCCGAAGTAGTCGGCCTTGTCCTGCCAACGCCGGTCCATGGCGTCTTTCACCGGTATCTCGGTGGTCACGTTCTCGACAGCGGCATTGTTGCCCGAGGCGATGACCATTTCGAATCCGGTCAGTTCGGGGCGGAGCCGTGGGACTCTGCGCCGGTATCCATCCCGCGTGTTCCAGGTGTACGGGCCCGGGATGAACGCCTCCCCGGCTCGCGGCAGCGATGCCAGGCGCCGGGCGCGCTCGACCACGTTGCCGGCCAGGATGTCGCGCAGCATCGTGGTCTTCCCAGTGCCGGGCGGGCCGTTCACCCCCATCAGCCCGCGCGAGGGGGCCAGGTCGTTCAACGCCCGGTTGACGGCGAACTGCTGGCTCAGCGCCAGCCCGTGCCTCGGATCGGACGGCCAGCGCCCACGAGGAAGGCGATCGATCAATGCGCCGGTGTTCACGGTCTCGGGGTCCGCCATGACGTCCACCCGGTGCCTCGTGTCCAGGCTGCGGTCCCCCGTGAGGTACGCGGCCGGCGCGCTGCCGGTCATGTCGTCGCCGATCACGTGGTCGCGGACGGTGCCCAGGTCCTCCAGGTAGAAGCTGTTGAGGAAGTCGGTGTCCGGGTTCTCGTCGGAGCGGCGCAGGGGGACGACCTTGGACTCGACGACGATCCCGTCGGTGGAGAGACCGACCACGTCGGCGATGCCCGAGACTCGCTGCGCGATCCGGAGCAGGTCGCGGATCGATCGCGCGCCATGAGCAGGGCTCTGGTGCCGCCCCCGCCCGAGACGATCGTTCTCGTACCTGGTCACGGCATCGTCGAAGATTCCCTGAGCCAGCGGGAATCCTCCCGCCCAGCCGGGGTTCCGGGGACCGGGGTTCTCGATGCGCGCGACGGCCCACAGCGCCGAGGACAGCACTGCTGATCTCGGGACGAGTCGCCCCTCCTGGTCGATCACCAGCCCCGCGCATGCGCTGCGCGCGCTGCGCCGTTCGTCGTATGCGTCCGCGTCGTCCTCGAACACCCGGTGAAGCCGCTCGTAGACATCCTCCAACTCGTAGACGCCCATGTACACCGTGTGCTGCCAGGCCAGTTCCCTGCCATCGCGCGGTTCCCGCCCCGGGGCCGCGGCGCCCCCGCACTGCGCCGGATGGGGCCCGGATCCACGGATCGGCTCCGAGGGCAGGCGGCCGGGGGGAGGGCTCGCGCCGAGGAAGCAGGGGCATCCGCGCCCGGTTTTCGGTGCGGCCGCCGGGGAACCGCCCCCGGGCCGGCGGCTCACACGTGCTCGGCGACGACCTCCAGAACGTGCCGGTACTCGTGACCGGTCGCTCGGCTCATGCCGAGCTCGCAGGTGCGATTGGCCGAGACGTACTCGTCGTACTCGCACTCATTGACCTCGGCGGTCTCCGCGCGGGTGGCCGAGGCCGTCAGCTCCGGGTGCAGCAGGCCCCGGTCGCCGGCGAAGGCGCAGCACCCGGCGTTGACCGGCACGGTCACGTCGTCGCTCACGAACTCGGCGCAGGCCACCGTGTCGTCCACGCAGTCCAGGTGACGCATCGAGCAGCTCGGGTGGATCACGATCGAACCGGCCCTCGATGCCGGCCGGATCCTGTCGAGCACGAACCTGGCCACATAGGTGGTCGCGTCGTAAATCGTGACCTTCCGCCAGTTCTCGGCCGCCGCACCGCTCAGGTGGTTGCCGGTCTCGTGCAGGCCGTGGGTGCAGCTGGCGGCGTCGCAGACCACAGGGAGGCGGCCGTGCTCGGTCGCTTCCCACAGCGAGGCGTACACGCGGCGGGCCATCTCGTCGGCGCCGTCGGTGAAGCCCTTCGAGACCCACACGGTGCCGCAGCACAGCCCCTTGAGGCCCTCGGGCACGCGGGCGTGCAGGCCGGCCCTCTCGACGAGCCGGGCGAAGCTCGCGCCGGCGCCGCCGCCGCGGCTGTGCTCGGCCGGGGCGAACAGGGCGCCCATGCAGCTGGAGAAGAGCACGAAGTCGTCGGCCGGCGTCCTGCGGGCCTCCGGTCTCCTGGGGCCGCCGGCCGGCAGGTCGTCGCCCACGAGCGGAATGACGTCCTTCGGCAGTACGGCGCGGGCCGCCGTCGTCACACCGGTCATGACGGGGCTCGGCACCTTGTCGACGACGTTCAGCGCCGCCTGCAGTACCGACACGACCGGGCCCCAGCCCTTGGCCGCGGCATCCATGACGGCCTTGTACGGGCTGGAGTGGCGGGCTGCGCGGAAGCGCTTCATGAACCTGCCGGTGTCGATGCGCAGCGGGCAGGCCAGCAGGCACAGCGAGTCGGCGGCGCAGGTGTCGACGCCCTCGTAGGCGTAGTCCCTGCGGATGTCGGCAGCGGCCTCGGGCGAGAGCACCTTCATCGAGCGCAGCAGCGCGATACGGCGGCGCGGGGTCTGGGTGAGGTCCTTCGACGGGCAGGTGGGCTCGCAGTAGCCGCACTCGACGCAGCGGTCGATGAAGCCGTCCACCGGCGGCATCATCTTGAAGTGCTTCATGTGGATCCGCGGGTCGTCCGTGATGATCGTGCCCGGGTTGAGCACGGCACTCGGGTCGGCCAGGCGGCGCACGGCCCTCATGACGTCGTAGATCTCAGGGCCCCACTGGCGCTCGACATAGGCGGCCATGACGCGGCCCGTGCCATGCTCGGCCTTCAGCGTGCCGTTGTGACCCAGCACCGAGGAGACCATGTCCTCGGTGAACGCCTCGTAGCGCTCGATGTCGCGCGGATCGTTCCAGTCGCAGGTGACCATGAAGTGGATGTTGCCGTCCTTGGCGTGGCCGAAGATGACGGCCTCGTCGAATCCGTTGGCGGCGAAGATCCTGCGCAGGTCCTCGCTCTGGGCGGTCAGATCGCCTACCGGGACGGCGATGTCCTCCAGCAGGTTCGTCGTGCCGGCCGGGCGCGAACCGGCCACCGAGGTGTACAGGCCGTTGCGCAGCTGCCACAGATTGGCGCGCTCGCGCGGGTCCTTGGTGAAGCGCGGCGGGTCGGCGATCGGCAGACCGCCCAGCACCGAGTTGAGGGCGTCCATGCGCTCGACGAGCTCCTGCTCGGAGTCGGCCAGGGCCTCGATGAGCAGGCCGGAGTCCTCGCGCACGGCGAGGGCCGCCAGTTCGGGGGTCGCCTCGGGGTACTCCTGGACGACGCGCAGGCTGGCGGCGTCCATGAGCTCGAGGCACTTGGCGCCGTTGGCGATGAGGTCCTCCAGGGCGTCGGTGGCCACGCTCAGCTCGGGCGTGATGAGCAGCGCGGTGGCGGCGTGGGGCTGGATCGGGACGGTGCGCAGCGTCACCTCGGCGACGAAGCCCAGCGTGCCCTCCGAGCCGATCATGAGGTGCTCGAGGATGCGCACCGGCTCGTCGTAGTCGAGGAAGGAGTTGACGCCGTAGCCCATGGTGTTCTTCATGGCGTACTGCTGGCGGATCTTCGCCACCGCCTCGGGGCTGGCGCGCAGGCGGTCGCGCTGGGCGGCCAGGCCCTCCCACAGCTCGGGTTCGGCGCGGTGCAGGTACTCGTCGGCGCTCGGAGAGGAGGTGTCGACGATGGTGCCGCCGGGCAGCACGATGACCATCGACTCGACGGTGCGGTACGAGTTCAGCTGGGTGCCGCAGCTCATGCCCGACGAGTTGTCGGCGATGACCCCGCCGATGGTCGCGGCGCGCGAGGACGCCGGGTCGGGACCGAGCTTGCGGCCGTAGCGGGCCAGGTGCGCATTGATGTTGAGGATCGTGGCGCCGGGCTGGCAGCGGACGCGCTCGCCGCCGTCGAGCACGGTGACGCCGCGGAAGTTCTTGCGCACGTCGAGCAGGATCGAATCGCTCAGCGCCTGGCCGGACAGGCTGGTGCCGCCGGCGCGGAAGGTGACGTGCCGGCCGTCGCAGCGGGCCCGCGCCATCACCGAGGCGACGTGGGCCGCATCGGCGGCGGTGATCACCACCTCGGGGATGAGCAGGTAGTGCGACGCGTCGTGGGCCATGCCGATGCGGTCGATCAGCCGGGTCGCGCCGGCCTCCTTGCTGCTGGTGGTGGACGACATCTCGCCTCCTCGGGAAGGGCCGGCCCAATCGTCGACGCCGGCCGTGCCGTTGCCTCTCAGCACCGACGATAGCCCCATGACGCCGAATAGGGACCGGTGGGGTCCGTATTTTCTCGGAAAACTGCTCCCCCGTAGCCAGAACCCGGTGAGCCGCGCTCGGCGGCATGACGAGTCATCCTGCCAGAGGCCGAACGGGCGGGTCGGCGACGCCTGTCGCGGGGCCAAGTGTGCCGCCTGAGCAGATTGGTTGAAGGGTTGTGATCCAGGCGTTTAAGAGAGTTCTGCTGGTCGAGTGGGGTTCATCGCATCGATGTTCCAGCTACTGCAGAAATCCTCTCGTGCCCTGCGCTGACGCAGCGCTGACTCCCGGACGCCGTCTGATCCTCGCCGGACCCGTCGTCGACAACGACGTGCCGATCTGCGAGGCCGCTGCCCGTACCCAGGTGCCTTGGCCCACGGTGAAACACCGGGAAGCGGTATCAGGCCGACGAATCCATGCAGGATCGCTCCTCGAGGCCCCACTACAGCCCGAACAAGACCCCGATCCGGGTAGTCAAGCACTGCGTGAGTCTGCAACTACGATTGCGGGAAGGGCCGGCCAAACCCGGCTCAGCCCCGCGCCCTCAACGCCCGGACGGATCCTGACCTCGCGCTGCCTCAATCGACTGTCGGCCTGTGACCAAGCCACCGGCGAACCGATCCGACGGCGCAAGCACGATCGTCCCGGCTCACTGATCCGCGTCGATGCGGACAAGCCCGGCAACATCCCCGACAACCGGGGGTCGGCACCCCGCCGGCCGGCAGCAGGGCAACCGGAACAGACAAGGAATCCAGAACCACGGAAAGAACGCTTACGACCAGTCCAGACCCATTCACACCTCGTCCATTGCATGACCGACGATCACTCCCGCATCGTCCACTCCCAGTCCCATGACAATGAAACGGCACCGACCGCAGCCAAGATTCTCCGCCCGGGCCTCACCGTCAAGCGTGTGCTGTCCGACAACGACTCGGCCTATAAGCCACGCTCGTAGAGCAGGCCCGCGACCAGCCCGGCATCCAAGTGCAGGAAAACCCGGCCATGCTGGCCGCAGACCAACGACAAGACCGGACGCTCCCGCTCCATTACGCCACACCCACTACCACCCCTCAGCGCCAGAACACCGAAGATCCCCCGGCCAACCGGACCCATTCCCACAGCCACCACAGATCCCCACGGGCGACCGCCTGTGGGAACCCGGCTGACAACGACCTGCAAAAACAACCACCCACAATCCGACAAGCCAACGCCCCCAGAAAGCACACCTAGCCGGCATGCGAGGCACGCGCACCCTCGTAAATGGCGCGTTCGCCCATCGGCCAACAGCCCATGGCGAAATACCGCGTCCAAAGCCTCCAGATCAGCTGCCACTGTTCGCTGGCCACGTCTGCTCGCTCAGCTGGAAGACCGTAATCAACAGCATGGTCGACCGAGATCACTGCCGAGTGGCTCGAAGGAGCATCAATGAGTGGCTCCTTGAGTTTGGAGGCCAACGCCTCCACCTCCTCTTCCTCGCGTCCTTGAGCACGCAGGGCCTCCTGCATCAGTGCCTCGGAACGCGACAGGGCAGCCTTTGCTTGCTCGACCATGAGCATGTTGACATCAGACAACAACGAGGCGAATAGAGTGAAGGAATCGGGATTGACCTTAATGCGTTCTTCAGCCTCAGCGACCGCCGCGACAATCTCCTTCGCACTGGCGGCCGCAGTGCGTTTCCCGTCACCGCCGAGAAACAGCATCTGCGGATCGATCGGTCCGAGATCACCGCCTGGCCCCATGAGAATGTGGTGCGCCCCAAGACACACGATTGTCGCCGCACTCTTGGCCATGTCGGGCACGATCACCGTGAGCTCTCGACAACGCTGCTGCAGCGACCGCACCATGCGTAGAGCCGTCTCCCCGTCGCCTCCCGGAGAAGACAGGAGAAGGTGCAGGTCCTTGGCGGGGTCGCAGTCGAAGAGAAGCTCCTCGAGCACGGTCATGTTCGTGGGCGTGATCTGATCAACCACAACGATGAGCCCAGCTCCTGTGAGCTTTTGGTACTCGCAGATGAGCTCTTGCCGCTCGTACCGATCAGAGTGCTCGGCACGGAACAGCGGGGTGTGGTCGGGCATCAGATCCTGCCCACCACCGGGCGAAAGCTCTTGGGTTTGCCCTCACGAAGCCGCGCCCCCCGGCGACGAGCCTCCATCGCCGCTCGGACCTGGTCCTGCCAGCGGGGCTCACCCTTCCCGTCGCGTTCAGCACGGACACGAGGATCATGCAGCACAGAATCTCCCGCAGTCCCGCTCTCTCTCATCATGTCAATGTCCCCTCTCCTTAGACCACAGCGTACGCGTCAACACCGACAAGAACTCGGCCCGCCCTCCTCGCAGCCGTCTCGCATCCCGTCGCGGATGCTCAGGGCTCTCCGAGAACGGCTCCGGCACCGGGTCGCCGTCGCCCGCCCGCGGCATCCCCGCGCCGGGCCATCAGCCCCTGCGCAGGCGCAGATAGCCCTCGATGAGACCGCGGGTGGAGCCGTCCTGGGCTTCGAGCGCCCGCTCGTCGCCGCTCAGCGCCGGCGCGATCTGCAGGGCCAGCTTCTTGCCCAGCTCGACGCCCCACTGGTCGTACGAGTTGATGCCCCACACGGCGCCCTCGGTGAAGGTGATGTGCTCGTACAGGGCGATGAGCTCGCCGAGCACCCTGGGGCTGAGCTCGGGGGCCAGGATCGACGTGGTCGGACGGTTGCCGCTGAACACGCGGGCCGGGACGATGGCCTCGTCGCAGCCCTCGGCGCGCACCTCGTCGGCCGTCTTGCCGAAGGCCAGGGCCTTGGTCTGGGCGAAGAAGTTCGACATGAACAGCGCGTGCACGTCGCTGCCGCCCTCGTGCAGCGCGTGCGCGGGGTTGGCGAAGCCGATGAAGTCGGCCGGGATGACGCGGGTGCCCTGATGGAGCAGCTGGTAGAAGGCGTGCTGGCCGTTGGTGCCCGGCTCGCCCCAGAAGACCTCGCCGGTCTGGCTGACGACGGCGCTGGCGTCCCACCTGGTCGACTTGCCGTTGGACTCCATCGTGAGCTGCTGCAGGTACGCCGGGAACCGGTGCAGGTACTGCGAGTACGGCAGCACGGCGTGGGACTGGGCGCCGTAGAAGTTCGAGTAGAAGACGTTGAGCAGACCCATGAGGGCCGGCACGTTCCCGGCCAGCGGCGCCGTGGCGAAGTGCCGGTCCATCGTGCAGAAGCCGTCGAGGAGGGCGCGCCAGTTCTCGGGGCCGACGGCGATGAGATCGGACAGGCCGACCGCGGAGTCGACCGAGTACCGGCCGCCCACCCAGTTCCAGAAGCCGAAGGCGTTGGCCGGGTCGATGCCGAACTCGGCCACCTTGTCGAGGGCCGTCGAGACGGCCACGAAGTGCCTGGCGGTGGCCTCCTCGCGGGCGGTGACGGTGCGCTCGATGGCGCCCGAGTTCTCGAGCGAGTTGATCAGCCAGTTCTTGGCCATGCGCGCGTTCGTCATGGTCTCGAGCGTGGTGAAGGTCTTCGACGCGACGATGAACAGCACCGTCTCGGGGTCGACGTCCCTGGTCTTCTCGTACATGTCGGCGGGATCGATGTTCGAGATGTAGCGGCACTCGATGCCGTCGGCCTTGTAGGGCTTCAGCGCCTCGTAGACCATGACGGGGCCCAGGTCGGAGCCGCCGATGCCGATGTTGATCACGGTGGTGATCGGCTTGCCCGTCACGCCCGTCCACCCGCCGGAGCGGATCCTCTCGGCGAAGGCGATCTCCCGGTTGAGCACCTCGTGCACCTGGCCGACGACGTCCTCGCCGTCGACGACGAGCCGCTCGGTGGGCGGCAGGCGCAGGGCGGTGTGCAGGACCGCGCGGTCCTCGGTGGTGTTGATGTGCTCGCCGGCGTACATCGCGTCCCGGCGGGCCTCGAGCCCCACCTGCTCGCCGAGGCGGACGAGGGCGTCGCACACGGCGGGGGTGAGATAGTTCTTGGACAGGTCGACGAGCAGGTCGCCGGCGGTCAGCGTGTAGGTCTCGGCGCGCCTCGGATCGTCGGCGAACCAGGTGCGGAAATCGACGGCCAGCTCGCCGTGCAGCCGGCTGAGCTCTGCCCATGCGCCAGTGGTCGTTGGATCAACAGGGGAGTTCATGGGCCCAGCCTACGGCGCGGACCGGCGTTAATGGCAATGTCCGCAGCGCGAGGCTGCGGACATTGCCGAAGAATTCCCTGCCGATCAGCCGGTGACGCGGGCCGCGCTGGAGGCGCCGCCCATCGAGCTGATGCTGGCGATCTTGACGACATCGCCCTCCGTGGGGGCGTGGACGACCTGGCCGTTGCCGATGTACATGCCGACATGGCCGCCGCCGTAGAAGAAGACGAGATCGCCGACCTGCAGGTCGCTGGTGGACACCGAGGTCAGACCGGCCATCTGGGCGTAGGTGGTACGGGGGATCGAGACGCCGGCCGCCGCGTAGGAGGCGACCATCAGGCCGGAGCAGTCGTAGCCGGAGGGGCCGGTGGAGCCGTAGATGTACGGCTTGCCGAGCTGGGCGAGGGCGAAGTCCACAGCGGCCTGGGCGGAGGAGCTGGAGGCGGTGGCCGAGGACGAGCCGGAGGCCGAGGAGGCGCTCGACGTGTCGGCGTCCGCGGCAGTGGTGGACGCGGCCTTGGCGGCGGCCTCCCGCTCGGCGAGGGCCGCGGCGGCGGCCTTGTCCTTGGCGGCCTGCTCGCCGTCGGCGGCCCTGACGGTGGAGTCGGCGACGGCGGAGTCGATGCCGGCGCTCAGAGCGGCCAGGGCGTCGATGTCGGCGCTCAGGGCATCGGCGGAGGCCTGGCCCTCGCTGACGGCGGTGAAGGCGTTGGCGTTGAAGGCCGTGTCGCCGACACTGGTGGAGGAGGCGTCGCCGGCCGGATCGGTCGTCGCGGCGGCGGGGACGAGAGTGGAGATGACACCGAGGGCGGAAGCGGCCGCAACGGCCGCGACCGGCGCGGCGACCCGACGGTGGTTCCTGCCGATCTTGGTGATCTTGGCGGTGGCGCGGGCCCGGGCGCCGTCAACGGCGTGCAGCCCGGTGATGACCTGCGGGCGGTTGGACTCGATGGCCATGTCAGCCAGGGCGGGCATCACGGCACGGCGCGGGGCGGCAGCGGGTTCAGCGGTCTCGACGATTCCGTCGTTCAGCAGAGCTCGACGTGCAGTCACAGCTTCCTCGTTCCTAGGTTCGCATCAGGGGGCGATCAGTGCTCTCGCACCGAACGGGCTCCACGATACGCGCGTTCCTGAGAAAACTTCAACTTCGGGTTCTCAGGATCTCAGAAATTGACCGGTCCCCCGGTCCGACGGAGCTGCGATGCGCGGCGTTCCTGAGAGAACCAGGGATCCCGGGGCGGCACCTAGGGGTATCTGACTAGCGATGACGGCTCAGCCGCTCGACCACTTCGGCGGCACGCCTGCGCAGCGAGGCGTGATCGCCGGAGACGAAAATCCGCGAGAGGACCGGATCGGTGACATCGGTTGCAACCGCGCCCTCGTTCAGCCACCTGCGGGCGGTCCTGCTCTCCTGGGCGCTGGCGATGAGGCGCGCCTCGGGCACCATCGCGGGCAGCGCCTTGGGGTAGCGGTCCCCCATCACGTCGGCGGGCCTCACCTCGACGGCAGCGATCCCGCGGCGCCAGGCCGCGCGGACCTCGCCAGGGGTGAGCGCCTCGCAGATCACGGGAACACCGCCCTCGCGGAGGACGCCGAGGGCCTCGTCGTCCGGGTCGGGGCACAGCGCGAAGGCCGCGCCCAGCTCGACCGCGCGGCGCGCGTCACCGGCACTCAGCACACCGGCCGCGCCCAAGCAGGCGCGGAAGGCGTACAGGGAGAAGAGCGCCGCCAGGTCGCTCCGGCCGCCGAGCTCGACGGCCACGACGTCCAGCCTCTCCTGGACGAGCACCTCGATGATCGGCATGAGCCTGTCGACGCCCCTGTCGGGCAGGACGACCAGGGCCCGCACGAGTTCGAGTTCGCGCGGCAGCGGCGCGGCGGGCCGTCCGTCGGCCCCGTCCGCTGTCGTCCCGCTCACGCGCCCAAGTCTAGGCGGGTGCACTGGCGCCCCGCGTCCCCGGTCCGGCCGGCCCGCGCTCCTAGACTGGCCGCGATGACCCAGACACTGACCGATCTGCTGCCCGCCGGCCCGCTCGCCCACGACCCGGACGCGCTGTTCGACGCCTTCGAGGGCTGGATGGCCGGCCGGGGGCTGTCGATGTACCCGCACCAGGCCGATGCGCTCATGGCGCTGCTGGCCGGCGACAACGCGATCGTCACCACGCCGACGGGCTCGGGCAAGTCGCTGATCGCCACGGCGGCGCACTTCGTCACGCTCGCCGCGCGCGGCCGCAGCTACTACACGGCGCCGATCAAGGCCCTCGTCAACGAGAAGTTCTTCGCGCTCTGCGAGATCTTCGGCGCCGACCTGGTCGGCATGGTCACCGGTGACGCCTCGGTCAATCCCGAGGCCCCGATCATCTGCTGCACGGCCGAGATCCTGGCCAACATCGCCCTGCGCGAGGGCGCGGGGGCCGACATCGACCTGGTCGTCATGGACGAGTTCCACTTCATCGCCGACCCGGATCGCGGCTGGGCCTGGCAGGTGGGCCTGTCCGAGCTGGGCGGCTGCCAGTTCGTCGTCATGAGCGCCACGCTCGGCGACGTCACCGGGCTGTCGAGGGACATGACCGGCTGGTCGGGCCGGGGCACCTCGGTCGTCGCGGGCGCCGAGCGCCCGGTGCCGCTCACCTACCGCTGGGCCATCACCCCCCTGCACGAGACGATCGGCGAGCTCGTCGAGACGGGCCAGGCGCCGGTCTACATCGTCCACCCCGGCCAGAAGCTCGCGACCGAGCAGGCCCAGGCGCTCATGAGCGTCAAACTCGTCGGCGCCGAGCAGCGCCACGAGATCGTCGGGGCCATCGGCGGCTTCAGGTTCGCGCCCGGTTTCGGCGCCACCCTCTCGAAGATGCTGCGCCACGGCATCGGCGTCCACCACGCCGGCATGCTGCCGAAGTACCGCCGCCTGGTCGAGCAGCTGGCCCAGCGCGGCCTGCTCACGGTGATCTGCGGCACCGACACCCTCGGCGTCGGCATCAACGTGCCGATCCACACGGTGCTGTTCACCTCGCTGAGCAAGTTCGACGGGCGCCGCCAGCGCCTCCTGCGCAGCCGCGAGTTCCACCAGATCGCCGGACGGGCCGGGCGGGCGGGCTTCGACACGATCGGTCACGTCGTCGCCCAGGCCCCCGAGCACCAGGTCGAGAACGCGCGCATCGCCGCGAAGTTCGCCGACGATCCCAAGAAGCTCAAGAGCGTCCGCAGGAGGAAGCCGCCGGAGGGCTTCGTCAACTACACCGAGGCGAGCTTCACCAAGCTCGTCGAGTCCGTCCCCGAGACGCTCCACGCGCGCATGCGGGTGACCAGCTCGATGATCCTCAACCTGCTCGGACGCGACGAGGACACCGGCACGGCCCTGGCCCACATCATCGACGCCTGCGTCACCGACCGGAGGATCCGCGCGCGGCTGCTGCGCCGGACCGCCCAGCTGGGACGATCGATGGTCTCCGCCGGCGTCATCGTCCGCCGCGAGTCGCCCACGCCGGGCGGGCGCCGGTACGACCTCAGCCCCGAGCTGCAGGACGACTTCGCGCTCAATCAGCCGCTCAGCGCCTTCGCCATGGCCGCGCTGGAGCTGCTCGACCCCGGGGCCGAGGGCTACGCGCTCGACGCGGTGAGCACGATCGAGGCCACGCTCGAGGACCCGGTGCCCCTCATGCGCGCCCAGGAGCGCCGCGCCCGGGGCGAGGCCATCGCCGAGATGAAGGCCGACGGCATGGACTTCCAGGAGCGCGCCCGGGCCCTCGAGGACATCAGCCACCCCCGGCCGCTCGCCGACGAGCTCGAGGCGGCGTTCATCGCGTTCTCGGCCACCCGCCCGTGGCTGGCCGAGTACCCGCTGCATCCCAAGACCGTCGTGCGCGACATGTACGAGCGGGCCATGACCTTCGGCGAGTACTGCGCCTTCTACAAGGTGCAGCGCTCCGAGGGCACCGTGCTGCGCTATCTGTCGGAGGCCTTCCGCGCGCTGCGCCAGACCGTCCCGCTGGCCGCGCGCACGCCCGACCTCGACGAGATCCTCGACTGGCTCGGCCAGGTCGTGCGCATGACCGACTCGTCGCTCCTCGACGAGTGGACGCGGCTGGGCTCCGGCATCGACGTCCCCGGCGAGGAGCCCGAGGCGGAGACGTCCGGGCCCGACCGCGCCCTGTCGGCCAACGGGACGGCCTTCCGGGTGCTGGTGCGCAATGCGATGTTCCGCCGTGTCCAGCTGGCCGCCGATGACGACGTCGACGCCCTGGTCGCGCTCGACGCGTCCGATCCGTCCGCGAGCTTCGGCCCCAACGACTGGGATGACGCCCTGGGCGACTACTGGGACGAGCACGACGACATCGGGACCGACGCCGACGCCCGCGGCCCGCAGCTCCTCCAGATCGACGACTCGAGCCGCGTCTGGACGGTGCGCCAGATCATCGCCGACCCCGAGGGCGACCACGACTGGGCGATCACCGCGACGGTCGACCTGGACGCCTGCGACGAGGCCGACGACCTCATCGTCCACGTCGTGCGCTTCGGCCGCGCGGACGGTCCGGCGGGCCGGTGAGCGGGGCCCGCGCCGGGGAAGCATTCGACCGAAGGAGCACGCGATCATGCACACACCGAGATGGGCGGCCGCCGCGGC